>DATEKZ010000682.1:0-14930 GCA_035277185.1 Verrucomicrobiia bacterium | reverse complement strand
AACGGTTCCGCGATCTGGGCGTGGACGTGTTTCTGGGCGAGGCGCATTTCGGCAGCCGGGACACGGTGGAGGTCGGTGGGGCCGTTCTGCGCTTCAAGAAGGCGGTCATCGCGACAGGTGCCCGCGCGGCGACGCCGCCGATTGAGGGGCTGCGCGAGGCCGGGTTCCTGACGAACGAGACGGTGTTCTCGCTGACCGAACGCCCGCGACGGCTTGCCGTTATCGGCGGCGGCCCGATTGGTTGCGAACTGGCGCAGACGTTTCAACGGCTCGGGGCGCAGGTCACGCTTTTCCATAACAAGGCCCACGTGCTCGATCGCGAAGACCCGGACGCGGCAGAGGTCCTGCAGAAGCGATTCGTCCGTGAAGGCGTTCGACTGGTGGTCAACGCGCGAATCACGAACGTGAGCAGAGGCAACGAAGGCAGGACGATTCGATATCAGTCGAACGGAAACTCTGACACGGCAACGGTTGACGAGATTCTGGTCGCTGCCGGCCGGGCGCCGAACGTTGAAGGGTTGAACCTCGAAACCGCGGGCGTCCACTATGATTCCCGCGGCGGAGTCGAGGTGAATGACCGACTCCAGACCACGAATCCCCGCATTTATGCGTGTGGAGACATTTGCCTGAAATGGAAGTTCACGCATGCCGCGGACGCGGCCGCCCGCATCGTGATTCAGAACGCGCTCTTCCTTGGACGCAAGAAGGTCAGTTCACTCGTCATGCCGTGGTGCACGTACACGGACCCGGAGATCGCGCACGTTGGATTGACCGAACGCCAGGCGCAAGAACGGGAGATTGCGCTGGATACTTTCGCGCAACCGATGAATGAAGTGGACCGTTCCATCGCCGACGCCGAAACCGAGGGGTTCGCCAAGGTGCACGTGCGACGAGGAACCGGCCAGATTCTGGGAGCCACGATAGTCGCCCGGCACGCGGGCGAAATGATCGGGGAACTCACGCTTGCGATGACGTCGGGCATTAGCCTTGGCAAAATCGCGAATCTCATCCACCCCTACCCGACCCAGGCCGATGCCATCAGGAAGGTGGCGGACGCCTATAATCGCACCCGTTTGACCCCTTCCGTGAAGCGCATCCTGAAAGCGTGGCTTTTATGGGCCAGATAAGCCTGCTGCGTCCCTGGAATCCATATCGCACCACGGATTATGCTTCCCAGTGCCGGCCAAGCGGTTCGAGGAGAAAACGGACGCA
Organism: Verrucomicrobiia bacterium; assembly: GCA_035277185.1. Lineage (GTDB taxonomy): Bacteria > Verrucomicrobiota > Verrucomicrobiia > Limisphaerales > AV2 > DATEKZ01. The sequence goes on along the minus strand of DATEKZ010000682.1, from coordinate 13,718 downwards.
AGTGGCTTGATTATTGCTAAAAGCCGTGGTGCATTGGACGCCTCAAAGTCAGAAAGCTGGAGTCGGGTGGAGCCAATCGGTCTGATCGGCTTTTGGTTTGCCTGAGATGTTACAAACCGGTTACGGCGTTGGACGATTCGATCAAAGACTCAAAACGATGAAATCCCTGATTAGTACCCTCCTCTCCTCGAAGGCCTTCGGCCTGGTTGCGCTTCTTTCGTTTCTAGCAGGTGGAAGCGCAAGAGCCGCGTCCTTCGACTTCGTCATTGAGGCCGAGGATTTTAACCGCGGAAGCGGCCAGCACCAGAGTCAGGCGAGCACCATGCCCTACGTTGGGGGTGCCTACAACGGCCTGAGTGCAACAGCCGACGTGGACTACTTTCAACCGTTCGACGACCCTTCGTCCGATCTCTATCGCGTTGGAGAATCGCCAAACGTTCCCATGGTCGATAACCCGGACATGAGCCGGGGCACCTGGACGATGACGACCAATTTCCGCATCGGTTGGACCGATGTGGGGGACTGGTATAACTACACCCGCAACTTTCCGAGTGGAAACTATCGCGTCTATGCGGCTCTATCGCATCAAGGCACCAATCCAGGGGAGCTGCGAGGAAGCCTGCAGGAGGTGACCAGTGGCGCCACCACACCGGCGCAGACCACGGTGGACCTCGGAGTCTTTGACGCCCCGGGTTCGGGCGGCTGGGGCAGCAACAATCTCGTTCCCCTCAGGGATGCTCCCGGCGGCACCGATGTTCTCGTCAATCTGCAGGGCATCCGAACGGTCCGCTACACTGCCGAAAGCGGAGATATCGATTTCTTCGTGTTCGAGCGGGTGGGCCCTCCATTGATCACCCAACAACCGACGAACCTCACCGTCCTGGAAGGAGGCACGGCGGTGTTCACCGTACAACTCGCCTCCACGTCCGGCGCCACCTATCAATGGCTTCGTAACAATGTCAACATTCCGGGAGCCACCAGCGCCTCTTACATCCTTTCGCCGGTCGCGATTACCGACAATGGCGCCCAATTCCGTTGTTTCATTACCAATCCTCAAGGCAGCACCAACAGCAACACCGCGATTTTGACCGTCCAGGCGGACTCGGTCTCGCCGACCGTTGTTTCGGTGGCGAACCTGGGGGATCCGCAAGCCGTGATTGTTTTGTTTTCCGAGCCGGTGGAGGCCGCAACGGCGACTCTCCCTTCCAACTACTCGATCAACAATGGCGTCACCGTCAATTCGACAAGTTTTGCCGGCGACACGCGAACGATCCTGCTTCGCACCTCACTGCTTTCACCGGGAGTAACCTACACGTTGACGGTCGGCAATGTCCGCGACCAGGCAACTCCTCCCAACGTGATTGCCCCCAACCCGACGCAACGAACTTTCTCGCTTGATTACGTTCCCCTGGACGTGACCGTCATCAAGCCGGGACCGGAAACACGCGGGCCTTCCAGTCGCAAGACCCCGTTGGTCGTCAGCGAGATCATGTACAACCCCGCGCCCCGGACCGACGGACGCAACCTCGAATTCGTGGAGATCTATAATTCGGACATCATCGCCGAGAACATCAGCGGTTACCGGCTCTCCGGCGACATCGACTACATCTTCCCGACGAATACCACAATTCCCGCCGGTGGTTACGCGGTGGTGGCTCCATCGCCTGCCGATGTTCAGGCGATTTACGGCATTACGGGAGTCCTGGGCGGGTTCACCAATAATCTGCCGAACGATTCCGGAACAGTCCGGCTCCGCAATAAGGCGGACTTTGTCATGTTGGAAGTCAACTACTCCGACGAACATCCCTGGCCGGTCGCCGCCGACAACGCGGGCCATTCGATGGTCCTGGCGCGGCCATCGTACGGCGAGGACAACCCGAAGGCCTGGGACGCCAGCGATGTCATTGGGGGCACGCCGAAGTTGGCCGAAACGCCCGCCGCGAATCCGCATCGCACCATTCTGATCAACGAATTCCTGTCGCACACCGACGATCCGGAACAGGACTACATTGAACTGTTCAACTACGGCACTCAGGCAGTCAGCGTCGCGGGGTGCATCATCACCGATGATCCGACCACCAATAAGTTCGTCATCCCGTCCGGCAGCATTCCCGCGCGCGGTTACCTGTCTTTCAACCAGACGACGCTTGGGTTTGCGCTGAGCGCCGAAGGTGAAACGATCTATCTGAAGAATCCGGCCAACACCAGGGTCATTGATGTTGTCCGTTTCAAGGGCCAGGAGAACGGCGTCTCCAGCGGGCGTTCTCCGGACGGCGGGCCGGGGTTTTACCGATTGGCGACCAAAACGCCGGGGACCGCCAACGGGGCCATCCGCCAGAGCCCTGTGGTCATCAACGAAATCATGTTCAACCCGATCTCGGGCGACACGGCGGACGAATACGTTGAGCTTTACAACCGCAGCGGCAGCCCGGTCAACCTTTCGGGCTGGCGGCTGAGCGACGGCATTTCTCACACCTTTCCCGTCAACGCCGTCATTCCGGCCAATGGCTACGTGGTCGTGGCCAACAATCTCGCGCGAATGCTGACCAACTACGCGGGGCTCACGACGAACAATTCTTTTGGCAATTTCGGCGGCAACCTTGCCAGCAGCGGTGAGCGCATTGCCCTCACCATGCCCGACCAGGTCGTCGCCACCAACAACGGCGTGGTTGTGACCAACACCATCCATATCGTGGTGAACGAAGTGACCTACGGCGAAGGGGGCCGCTGGGGCAAATGGTCGGACGGCGGCGGCAGCAGTCTGGAACTGATTGATCCCAACGCCGACGGCCGGCTGCCGGCGAACTGGACCGACAGCAACGAAACCGCAAAGGCGCCGTGGACGGTCGTTCAATTCAGCGGCGTCCTGGACAACGGGACCGGCGCGGCTGACGAGCTCCAGCTCTTCCAGCAGGGAGCGGGCGAGTGCCTCGTCGATGACGTCGAGCTGCTCAATAACAGCGGCATCAATGTCATCGCGAATACGAGTTTTGAAGGAGGTCTGACCGGCTGGGTCCCGCAAGGCAACCACGACACTTCGAGCCTCGAGAACACCGGCTACCTCAGCAGCCGCTCCCTGCACGTCCGCGCATTGGGCCGCGGCGATACGGGGGCCAATCGCATCCGCACAACTTTGAATTCCGCCCTGGCGACCGGGACCACGGCCACGTTCCGGGCCAAGGTCCGCTGGTTGCGCGGGCATCCGGAACTTCTTATGCGCACGCATGGCAATTGGATCGAAGCCATCGCGGGGATGAATCTTCCCTCAAACCTGGGCACCCCGGGCGCGCGGAACAGCCAGACCTCTCCCACTCCGAACACGGGACCTTCCATTCACAACGTCGCGCACAGTCCTGTCCTGCCCGCCGCCGGCCAGGCGGTGACCGTGCGGGCGCAGGTTCACGATCCGCACGGCCTCGCTTCGCTGCTGCTCAAGTATCGTGTGGATCCTTCCACAAACTTCACCACCGTCAGCATGGCGTATAACGGCGCCGGGCTGTACAGCGCGACGATTCCCGGGCAGGTGTCAGGCGCTACCGTGGCATTTCACATTCAGGCAGCGGATGGGTTCACAACGGCCGCCGTAAGCCTCTTTCCGAACGACGCGCCGACGCGCGAGTGTTTGGTTCGTTTCGGTGAGGGCTCGCCCGGCGGTGGGATTGGCGTCTATCGGATGTGGATTACGCAATCCACGCTCAACCGCTGGAACACCCGTTTGAAGCTCGACAACGGGGCACTGGACGCGACGTTCGTTTATGGCAACCAGCGCGTCGTTTACAACATTGGCACCCTGTACAGCGGCAGTCCCTGGATCAGTCCCGGCTACAGCGGCCCCCTTGGGGGTCTCTGCGGTTACGTCATGCAGTTTCCTCCGGATGACGTCTTCCTGGGCGCCAAGGATTTTGTTCTCGACTGGCCGATCCGGGATGGATCAGCGCAGTACGAGCAAATCGCCTACTGGATGGCCCGCGAGCTGGGGATCCCTTACAACCACCGACGCTTCGTGCACGTGTATGTGAACGGCAACCGGCGCGGCACAATTTACGAGGACACCCAACAGCCGAATTCGGACGTGATCGAGCAGGTCTTTCCGGACGACACGGATGGCGACCTGCACAAGATCGAGGATTGGTTTGAGTTCGGGGACATCCCCGCAAATCACGAAGGCAACGTGGACGCTACTCTGGAGAATTTCACCACCACAGGCGGCGCCAAGAAACTGGCCCGCTACCGATGGACCTGGCGCAAACGCGCAACCGACACGCCGAACGATTACAGTGCGCTGTTCTCCCTGGTGGACGCGGTGAACGCAAACCAGCCGGAGCCATTCGAGTCACTCGTGGAATCGCAGGTGGACGTGGATGAATGGATGCGCATCTTCGCCATCGAGCACATCGCGGGCAACTGGGACAGCTACGGCTACAATCGCGGCAAGAACATGTACGCGTATAAACCAGTCAACGGGAAGTGGACGCTCATGATGTGGGATATTGACTTCGTTTTCAGCGCGGGCGGCGATGGTCCCACCACAGACATGTTCAACAGCATCGGCGGCGACACGGGTCTGCAGAGTCTCTACAGTCAGCCCGCCTTCCGCCGCGCCTACTATCGCGCCTGGCACGACGCCGCGTATGGTCCGATGGAGGCCGCGATCGTCAATCCGCTCATGGACGCCAAATACAACGCGCTGATCGCCAATGGCGTTTCCGTATCCGATCCCACGCCCGGCAAGGACTACATCGCCCAGCGACGCAGCTTCCTGATCGGCGAATTGGCGGGCGTGGCGACGACCTTTACCATCACCAGCAACGGCGGAAATAATTTCAGCACCAATCGCAATTACATCACCCTCACGGGTACCGCGCCGGTCGAGGTCAAGACCATCAAGATCAACGGCGTTGCCTATCAGCCCACCTGGAACACCGTCACGGGTTGGAGCATCAACGTAGCGCTGGCCGGCGGCAACAATGTGCTCACTCCCCAGGGCTTCGATTCGTATGGCCGGCCCATCGCCGGCTATTCCGATACGATCACCGTCAACTATACCGGCACGGTCGAGCTTCCGCAGGATTTCCTTGTCATCAATGAAATCATGTACAATCCGGTCGCGCCCGACGCCTCTTTTGTCGAGATTCACAACCGATCCGCCCTCACCGCGTTCGATCTGTCCAACTGGCGGCTTGAAGGTGCGGACTTCGCCTTCCCCGAAGGCACGATCGTCCAGCCGGGCGGTTTCCTGGTCGTCGCGAATGATCCCGCTTCCTTCGCGGCCACCTATGGAGGATCGGTCCCGATTGCCGGTGTGCTGGAAGGCACTCTCGATAACGGAGGCGAGACTCTGAAATTGGTCAAGCCCGGCCTCACACCTCCCCAGGACGTGATCATCGACGAAGTCAGCTACGACGACGACCCGCCATGGCCGGTGGCGGCGGATGGATTTGGTCCTTCCCTTCAGTTGATCGACCCGAACCAGGATAACAACCGCGTCATGAACTGGGCGGCAGTGACGACGAACGGTCCCGCACCGGGGCCGCAATGGCAATTCGTCACGGTGACGGGAACCGCCAGCAGTTCGCGGCTCTATGTTTATCTGAATGCCGCGGGCGAGGTTTACATTGACGATCTCAAGCTGGTTGCGGGCAGTGTGCCCGATGTCGGCCTTAATTATATACAGAACGGCAACTTTGATTCGACCCTGACGCCGTGGAATGTGACCGCCAACGTTTCCGGCAGCTCCGTCAGCACCGCCATCAAACGATCCGGCGCCGGCAGCCTCCGGCTGGTCTGCAGCGGTCCTGGCTCCACTCAGGGAGATTCCCTTTGGCTGGACACCACCCCGCTGACGCCGAGCGCGCAATACACGCTCAGTTTCTGGTATCTGCAGAATCCCAGCGGCGGCACCTTGACCATCCGCTTATCCGGAAACGGCATCCGCAGCGACCAGAACATTGCCCCGGCCGCAGGCGGCTCCTCAACGCAGTATACTCCCGGCGCCCCAAACTCAGTCCGCACCAACCTCGCCCTCTTCCCGCTCGTGTGGCTCAACGAAGTTCAGCCGAATAACGTCACCGGTCTGCAGGACAACGCAGGGGACCGTGATCCGTGGGTTGAATTGCACAATTCCAGCGGCAGTGCCGTCGATCTGACCGGCTATTACCTCAGCGATAATTACACCAACCTTGTGAAGTGGCCTGTCCCGGCGGCCACGACCCTGACGGCCGGACAATTCAGATTGGTCTGGCTCGATAATGAGCCGGGCGAAACCAGCGGCGTCAACCTCCACGCCAACTTCCGCGCCTCCTCCACCAATGGCTCCGTCGTGTTGACCCGCGTCAGCGGCGCCACGACGTCGATCGTGGACTATCTGAACTATTCACCGATCAATAATGACCGCTCTTACGGCGCGTTCCCGAACGGCACGCCCGCCAAGCGCCAGAATTTCTACTTCGCCACTCCCGGCGCGGCCAACAACAATGCCTATCCGCCCAACCCGATCTATGTCAACGAATGGATGGCCGACAACACCGGCGCGGCGGTGGATCCGGCCGACGGCGGGTTCGAAGACTGGTTCGAACTCTTCAATGCCGGACCGACGCCGGTTGACCTGTCCGGCTACACGCTGACGGACGAGACCAACCAGGTTGATAAATTCACCATTCCTGCTGGAACGGTGATTCCGGCGAATGGATTCCTGCTGGTCTGGGCCGATGACGAAGTGAACCAGAACGGCCAGACCGGCGACCTCCACGTCCCGTTCAGACTCGGCGCAGGTGGCGACTTCATTGGTCTCTACGCGCCGAACGGCACCAACGTGAACCTGGTGGCTTTTGGCCAGCAGACCAACAACATCAGCCAGGGCCGCTGGCCGGACGGCAACTCAGGTCAGTTCTATTTCATGGCCACGCCGACGCCACGATTGCCGAATGTGATCGGCAGCACGAACAACTCACCGCCGGTCCTGGCCTTCATCGGCAACCGGTCGGGTCCGGAGTTGAGTGCGATCACCTTCACGGGCTCGGCCACTGATCCGAACGCGGGCCAGGCGCTAAGCTACAGCCTCGACCCTGGCGCGCCCGCCGGCGCGACAATCAACTCCGGCAGCGGTGTGTTTTCGTGGACGCCCACGGAAAGCCAGGGGCCGGGCAATTACCCTGTCACGGTGCGCGTCACGGACAACGGTTCGCCCGCGCTGAGTGACTCCGAGACCCTGACCCTCTCGGTGACTGAAGCGAATCTGGCGCCTGGCCTGGCGTTCATTAGCGACCAGACCGTCAACGAAGGTAACACGATCAACTTCACGGCTCTTGGCAGTGATTCCGACCTGCCTGCCCAGACACTCACCTACAGCCTCGATGCTGGCGCGCCAGCGGGCGCGAGCATCAACCCCTCCACGGGCCTGTTCACCTGGACTCCCACCGAGGCGCAAGGGCCGGCCACCAATACCATAACCGTTCGCGTCACCGACAACGGCTCACCCAACCTGAGCGGCGCCGAAACATTTGTCATTACCGTCACCGAAGGAAATGCCGCTCCCGTGCTGGCGACCGTCGGCAACAAGACCGTGACCGAGGGCAGCGGGTTGCTCTTCACCCTCTCCGCAACGGACAGCGACGTGCCAGCGCAAACGTTGACTTACAGCATGGACGCCGGCGCGCCCGCGGGCGCGAACTTCAATCCGGCGACGCGCACGTTCACCTGGACGCCGACAGAAGCCCAGGGACCGGGGAACTACAACGTGACCTTCCGAGTGACCGACAACGGGTCTCCAGCCCTCAATGATCTTGAAACGATCAGCATCCTGGTCAACGAGGGCAACACCGCGCCCGGATTGGCTGCAATCGCCGACCAGATTGTAACCGCAGGCAGTCTGCTGAGTGTGACCAACTCCGCGACGGACACGGACATACCTGCGAACACGCTTACTTTCAGCCTCGATCCCGGCGCGCCTTCCGGCGCAAGCATCCACCCGACCACCGGCGTGTTCACCTGGACGCCCTCGACGAATCAGGCGCCGAGCACCAACGTCGTCACGGTGCGCGTCATCGACAGCGGTTCTCCCGCGCTGTCCGACGTGCGGAGCTTCACGATTGTCGTCACGACGTCGGCCGTTCCGCGCATTACGACCGTCAGCAAGCTCGGCAATGTGTTGACGATCACCTGGTCGTCGCAATCCGGAAAACAGTATCGGCTGGAATCTTCCGACACGTTGAGCACGATCAATTGGAACACCGTGGGCGACTACAACGCCACGGGTGCGAGCACGTCCGGCACGGACAATTCAGCGACCGGTTCTCAGAGATATTATCGCATCCAGCAATTGAACTGATGGATCGCCGGGAGATATTTGCTGGCGAAATGCCTCCGGTTGGCAAAGAGTCAAGGCGTTCATGAGACACGATGTCCAACTGCCATGATGTGCCGTCGCTCTCGCCGAATGTTACGATTTCTCGTCGTCCTTTCTGTGTCCGTGTTACTCGTTGGTATTGCGTCGGCACAAACCCCCGGCGCAGGTTCGGAACCTCTGGGGCCATCCACGCGGCGCGCGGGACTCGTCGTTTCCGAAATCATGTATCATCCTCCGTCGCGTTCGGACGGCCGGAACCTGGAGTTTGTCGAGCTTTACAACTCCGAGCCCTTTCCCGCGAACATCAGCGGCTATCGTCTGTCGGGCGACGTTGACTACGTCTTCCCCACCAACACGACGGTTCCGGGGCGGGGCTTCATTGTCGTGGCCGCGGTCCCGTCCGACATTCAAAGCATCTATGGACTGGCAGGCGTGCTGGGTGGCCTGCCCAACCCGACCAACAGCCTGCCCAACGACAGCGGCATCATCCGCCTGCGGAACAAGGCCGACGCCGTTCTGGTCGGGATAGACTACTCCGACGACCCGCCCTGGCCGCCGGCCGCCGACGGTGCGGGTCATTCACTCGTGCTGGCCCGCCCTTCGTTGGGCGAACGCAACCCCGCGGCCTGGGCTCCCAGCGTCTTCAGCGGCGGTTCGCCCGGTGTCGCCGAACCCGCCGACACGGACCCGCTGAGCGCGGTGGTCATCAATGAATTCCTCGCTCACACCGATGATCCCGAGTTGGACTACATCGAGCTTTATAATCACAGCAACCAGCCATTGGATCTTTCCGGATGCATCCTCACCGATGATCCGCTCACGAACCGATTTGTCTTTCCGCCCGACACCTTCATTCCGGCGGGTGGATTCCTTTCTTACAAACAAACCAATCTCAACTTCTCTCTCAGCGCTGAAGGCGAAACGATTTATCTCCGGAACGCCGCGCAAACCCGTGTGATCGACGCCGTTCGCTTTGGCGCGCAGGAAAACGGCGTTTCAACCGGGCGTTTTCCGGATGGGTCGGTCGAGTTTTACCGGCTGTCTGCCAAAACACCCGGCGCCGCCAATTCGCCAATTCGCGTCAGCCAGGTCGTGATCAACGAGCTGATGTATCACCCGATTACGGAAGACAGCGATGACGAATACGTTGAACTCTACAATCGCGGGCCGGGCGCGGTGAACCTGGCCGGATGGCAACTCGCCGAGGGCATCCGGTTCACGTTTGACGGCAATGTCGTCATTGCCCCCGGCGCCTATCTTGTGGTCGCCAGGAATGCGGCGCGTCTTTCGACCAATTACCCCAATCTCTCCACAAACAACACGTTTGGTGATTTCGAGGGAAATCTCTCCGATCGGGGAGAGACGGTGGCGTTGACGATGCCCGACACGGTCGTATCCACGAACATCTCCGGAATCGTGGAGACAAACCTCATCCACATCACGGTGGACGAGGTCAACTACGGAACCGGCGGACGGTGGGGTCCCTGGAGTGATGGCGGCGGGAGCAGTCTCGAACTCATTGATGCGCAGAGCGATCATCAACTTGCCTCGAACTGGGCGGACAGCGACGAGACGGCCAAGGCGCCCTGGACGCCCATTGAAGCCACGGGCGTGCTGGACAACGGGAACACCGGGTTTCCCATGAACAATTTGCAGGCGATCCTGCAGGACGCCGGTGAATGCCTGCTGGACAACGTCGAGGTGATCAGCACAGGCGGGACGAATCGAATCGCGAACTGGGATTTCGAGAGCGGCATGAACGGCTGGGTGGCTCAGGGAAACCACGAACTGAGCAGCCTGGAACTGACCGGCTACGGCGGCAGCAGCCGCAGCCTGCATCTTCGCGCTACCAGCAACGGGGATACGGGCGCCAATCGGGTGCGGACGGCATTGATCAGCTCGCTGAGCAACGGCCAGACCGCCACTTTCCGCGCCCAGGCCCGCTGGCTTCGCGGCCGGCCCGAAATCCTCCTGCGCGTCCATGGAAACCAACATGAGGCTCCGGGCCTGCTGGCGGTGCCGCGCAATCTCGGTACTCCCGGCGCGCCCAACAGCCGCGCCGCTGCCAACGCTGCACCTGCGATTTATGCCGTCACGCATTCCCCTGCCCTCCCCGCGGCCAACCAGCAGGTCGTGGTCGCGGCTCGCGTTCACGACCCGGACGGCCCGGTCGCCGTGTTCCTCAAATATCGCAAGGACCCGACGGTCACGCTTACTACAATCAGCATGTTGGATACGGGCACCGCTGGCGACGCGGTCTCCGGCGATGGCATTTACAGCGCCATCATTCCCGGCCAGACGAACGGTTCGCTTATTGCCTTTCACGTCCAGGCCACGGACAATTTCGTTCCCGCAGCGACAGCAACCTTTCCGGCTGCAGCCCCGGTACGCGAGTGCCTTGTGCGATTCGGGGAGTCTGTTCCTGCCAACGCGTTTGGCACCTATCGCATCTGGATGACGCAAGCCACGTTCAACAAGTGGACGTCACGGCCGAGGCTCAGCAACGATCCGCTGGACGTTACCTTTGTTTATGGGAACAGCCGCGTCGTTTACAATGTGGGCGCTCAATACGCGGGCAGTCCCTATCATGCTCCGGGCTACAGCACTCCCACCGGCAATCCGTGCGACTACGCGCTCACTTTCCCGAAGGACGACCTCTGGCTCGGTGAAACGGATGTTCACATCTCCTGGCCCGGCAATGGCGGCGACGATTCAACGGGCCAGCGCGAACAGACCGCGTATTGGGTTGCCGCCCAGCTCGGACTGCCCTTCAACAACCGCCGGTTCATCAACCTTTACGTCAACGGGATCCGGCGTAACTACATCGTGGAAGACACGCAACGCGCCAACTCCGATGTGCTCGAACAGTGGTATCCGGACGACGCCAATGGCGATCTCCACAAAATCGCCGGCTGGTTTGAATTCGACGACCCGACCACCAGTTTCAACACCGTTTGGAGCACTCTCCAGAATTTTACGACCACGGACCTGACGACCGGCCAGCGTGTCAAAGACGTCGGGCGTTATCGCTGGAACTGGCAGAAACGCGCTTTGCAAACCACGGCCAACGACTTCGCAAATCTGTTCACGCTGGTGGATGTCGCCAACACGACCGGCCCGGCCTACGTGGAACAGATGGAGAAATTCGTGGACGTGGAGCACTGGATGCGGACCTTCGCCGTCGAGCATCTGGTCGGCAACTGGGACAGCTACGGAAACCGCAACGGCCAGAACATGTACGCCTATAAGCCACAGCACGGCACCTGGAAGCTTTTCATCTGGGACCTCGACATCGCGCTCGGCGGGATTTCGGACCCTCCGACCAGCAGTTTGTTCGCAGTTTCCGACACCGTTATCGGCCGAATGTACAACACTCCGGCGTTTCGGCGCATCTATTGGCGGGCGATGCGGGACGCAGTCAACGGTCCCTTGAATCCCACAAACGCGAACCCGGTGCTTGACGCAAAATACGCGGTTTTCCAGGCCAACGCCATTTCCGCCACTTCACCCTCCGGCATCAAGAGCTATATCACTTCCCGTCGAAACTACGTAATCAATCAACTCAATGCGGTGGCCGCCGGTTTCACAATCACAAGCAACGGCGGGCAGAACTTCAGCACGGGTACCAACCTGCTCACTCTGGCCGGCACGGCTCCGATTGAAGCAGCGACTCTGAAAGTGAACGGCGTGGCTTTCCGTCCTGCATGGTCAACGATAACCAACTGGACGATGACCCTCGCGTTGAAGGATGGGGTCAACCACTTGATCGTCCAGGGTTTCGACGCGCAAGGCATTCTCCTCGCCAACGCAACGGCGGCGATCACGGTGACCCTTACCGGCTCGAATGATTTTCCCACCGATCATCTGGTGATCAACGAGATCATGTACAATCCCGCCACTCCGAACGCCGCATTCATCGAGGTTCACAACACGTCGGCCACGACCGCGTTCGACCTCTCAGGTTGGCGGCTGGACGGCGCGGATTTCAGTTTCACTGACGGAGCGATCATTCCGCCGGGTGGTTTTGCGGTGGTTGCCAACGATCGTTTTGTGTTCTCCAGCGCCTATGGCCGATTCATTCCTGTCGCCGGCGAACTCAAGGGCCAGCTCGACAACAGCGGTGAGAGATTGCGACTGATCAAGCCGGGCGCGACTCCGGCGGAAGAATTGGTGATCGACGAGGTGACCTATGGCAACGCCCTGCCGTGGCCGCCATTGGCGGATGGTTCAGGCCCTTCGCTCCAACTCATCGATCCCGCACAAGACAACAGTCGTGTTGCCAACTGGAACGCCGTAAACACCAACCTCACACCGGCCCTGCCCGCCCATACACCGGGAACGACGAACTCGGTGTTCGTGGCGTCCACGGCCCTGCCCGCCGTCTGGCTGAACGAACTTCAACCGAACAACGTCAGCGGCATCGCCGATCGATTTGGCGAACGCGAGCCCTGGGTGGAAATCTACAACGGAGGGCCGGATACCGTCGGTCTGAGCGGTTTTTATTTGAGCGACACCTTCGCCGAGCTGATGCGATGGCCTTTTCCCGCGGGCACGACCGTGGGCGCGGGACAATCGTTGTTGGTCTGGCTCGATGGCGAGGCGGGCGAAACGACGGCGGGCGAATTGCACACCGGCTTCCGTCTTCCACCTGACACTGGCTCGTTGGCGCTGGTCAAAGTCATCAACGGTCAGCCAGCCGTGATTGATTATCTGACCTATGATCTTATTCCTGCGGATCGTTCCTACGGTTCATTTCCAGATGGCCAGGCCGCGGAGCGCCAGATCCTCCACTATCCCACGCCGGGAGCAACCAACGATCCTTCGCCCGGCCCGCTGGCGATTCTCATCAACGAATGGATGGCCGCCAACGCCAGTACGCTCGCCGATCCAGCCGACGGCAATTTCGACGACTGGTTCGAACTTTATAATCCGAACTCGGCGGCTATTGATCTGTCCGGTTACACTCTGACCGATAACTTCACCAACGCGACCCGCTGGGCTATCCCTGCGGGCACTCTCATCGCTCCACACGCCTTTGTGCTGGTTTGGAGCGACGAAGACACCCACCAGAACAACCCGACCAATACCGACCTTCACGCCGATTTTAAACTCAGCCAGGACGGCGAGGAGATCGCCCTTTTTGCGCCCGACGGGCGGCTGGTCGATCACGTTCGTTTCGCAGATCAAACGGACGATCTGAGTGAAGGCCGTTGGCCGGATGGCGGTGGTGATTTTTTTATCATGACGACGCCGACCCCGCGGACTCCGAATTTCCTCCCAGCCGATCCGCCTCCCGAGGTGCGCATCATCGAAACTGCCGCGAGTCCGGGAGTGTTCTTTGCCTTGTCATGGGAAGCGGAACCCGGGAAGGCCT
>DATEKZ010000681.1:0-3506 GCA_035277185.1 Verrucomicrobiia bacterium | reverse complement strand
TGCGAGCTTGCCTTTGGCACCATCGATTCATGGCTCGTGTGGAACCTGACCGGCGGCAAGCAGCATGTCACCGACGCCAGCAACGCGTCCCGCACGATGCTGTTGGATTTGAAAACCGGGGAATGGGATGAGGAGTTGCTCGACATTTTTGGAGTGCCGCGCGCCGTACTTCCGGAAGTGCGTTCATCGTGCGAGGTCTATGGGGAGACTTCCCTGTTCGGCCGGCCGACTCCTATCGCGGGCATTGCCGGCGATCAACAGGCGGCGTTATTCGGCCAGGTCTGCAATCGGCCCGGCATGGTCAAGAACACCTATGGAACCGGTTGCTTCATGCTGATGAACACCGGCATCAAACCAATCGCCTCAAAAAACAATCTGCTCACGACCATCGCGTGGCGGATCGGCAACCGTATCGAATATGCGCTGGAGGGAAGCATCTTCATCGCGGGCGCTGTGGTGCAATGGCTGCGGGACGGACTGGGCATCATCAAGTCCTCGGCCGAGATCGAGGCTCTCGCTTCGCACGTGCCGGACAACGGGGGAGTTTACCTGGTGCCGGCGTTTGCGGGACTGGGCGCGCCGCATTGGGACCAGTATGCGCGCGGAGTGATCGCCGGCATCACGCGCGGAACGAAAGCGGCGCACATCGCGCGCGCGGCGCTGGAAGGGATCGCCTGCCAGGTGATGGACGTGTTGAAAGCGATGCAGGCCGACGCGGGGATTCGTTTGAAGGAATTGCGAGTCGATGGCGGCGCCTGTTCCAACAACCTCCTCATGCAATTCCAGTCGGACCTGCTCGGCGTTCCCGTGGTGCGGCCCAAAGTATCTGAAACGACCGCGCTCGGCGCTGCCTACCTCGCCGGCCTGGCCGTCGGTTATTGGCGCGACCAGAGCGAAGTCGCATCGCAATGGCAGGTGGACCGCCGCTTCGCGCCTGCGATGACGGGCCCGATCCGCAAGAAGCTTTGCGCCGGATGGGTCAAGGCGTTGGCGCGGGCGAAATCGTGGGAGGATTCCTAACAGCCCGTTAAAAAACGGGTTGCTAAGCCAGGATACCGGTGACGACCTCTCCGGCGTTGACCGTGGCGCGTTCGTCGCGGCCATTGTGGAAATAGGTCATCCGCAGATGGTCCATGCCGAGCAGATGCAGGATCGTGGCGTGGAGGTCGTGAACGTGCGCCCTGCCTTCCACCGCGCGCAAACCGATTTCATCGGTGGTTCCGTAAACCGTGCCGCCGTTGACGCCGCCGCCGGCCATCCACATGGTGAAGCCCCACGGATTGTGATCGCGGCCCTTGCCTTTCTCGTTGAACGGGGTGCGTCCGAATTCACCGCCCCAGACGACGAGCGTGTCTTCCAGCAGACCACGCGCCTTGAGATCGGCGAGGAGACCGGCCACCGGTTTGTCGGACGCCTTGCAGTGCTTCGTGTGATTCTCTTCGAGGTCGGCATGAGCGTCCCAGCCGCTGCCGCTGCCGCAATAGAGTTGAACAAACCGGACGTTGCGCTCGACCAGGCGCCGCGCGAGCAGGCAAAGCGTGCCGAACCTGCGCGTCGGCTCTTCGTCCATGCCATAAAGCCGCTTGGTTAGTTCGGACTCTTTCGACAGGTCCACGGCTTCCGGCGCGGCCGATTGCATCCGATAGGCGAGCTCATAGGAATTGAGCCGTGCGGCCAGTTCGGTGTCCTCGGATTTGTCCGTGGCAAAGTGCCGGTTCAATTCGGCCAGCAGGTCCAGTTTGCTGCGCTGCTGTTTGTCGCCAATCGTCCTGGGCGGCGCGAGATGAAAGATCGGTGTGTCGTCGTTGCGGAAGTGCGTCCCTTGATACGTTGCCGGCAGGAAACCGGAACTCCAGTTTTTTGGTCCGCCAAGCGGGTCGGCGCCATCCGCCATCACCACGAATGTCGGCAGGTTATTGTTGGCTGTGCCGAGACCGTAAGTGGTCCAGGCGCCGAGCGAAGGCCGTCCGGCGAGGATGTCGCCGGTGTTCATCTGGCAAACGGAGCCGACGTGATTGAGGCCGTCCGCCCAGCAGGAACGAATGACCGCGATGTCATCCACGTGTTGCGCGATGTGCGGCAGCCAATCGGAAACCCAGATGCCGCTCTCGCCGTGCTGTTTCCAGGATCGTTTGGACGGCATCAGCGTGTTGCTGGCCGTGCCCATCGCGGTGATGACCTTGCCGAACGATTCGGGCATCGGCTGTCCGGCCAGTTTTTCGAGCGCCGGTTTGGGATCGAACAGGTCGATGTGGCTGGGGCCGCCTTCCATGAACAGGAAGATAACCGACTTCGCCCTGGAAGGATGATGGGGCGGTTTGGCGGCGAGGGGATTCAACGGATCGAGTTTGGCGTTTGCCGCCCGCGCGAGAAGTCCGTCGAGACCGAGCATGGAACCCGCCGCGAGCGCGCCGAAACCGCAGCCGCATTTGGAAAGGAATTCGCGGCGGGAGGTAGCGGGGAGGATGTGCGGTTGCCGACGCATTTAATTGGAGAACATGCCCAAAAGGAGAACGAATATCATGAGCACCAATCCCAGCAGAAAAGGGGAAGCCGCGAAAGCGACGATTACCCAAAACATCATAGGACGTCGGTGCCTGAATCCCTTTTCTTGAGTTGCAAAAGCAGAACCGAGATAGACCAGAACAATGGGCAAGATCAGAAGAAGGAAAAACTCGAACGCGCGCGGTTTGAGTGCAAAGACTGTAATCTGTCTCTCCGCTACAAAGTGTAGACAGACCGCATACCATGAGAAAGTTGTCAAAATCAGGATGAGGATCTGTCGAGGAGGGGCCAACTGCCTTAGGAGTCGGTCATTCATACTTCGCGGACCTAATTCCGATAAACAAACTCATTCGCATTGATCAGCATATGACAAAGATCCACGAGCGTCGCGACTTCGACCTTGTCCGCGCCGGCAGGCAACGAGGCGGGCACGGCCAACGGTTCGTTGGCAGCCGCCCGCTCGCTGAGAATTTCGCGGTGTCGTTCGAAGAAGCGCTTGAGGGCTTCGCACTCGGCGCTGCTTGGTTGGCGCGAGAAGGCAATGCGATAGGCGGCGTCGAATTGTTGATGCAGGTCGGGTCCCGCCACTTTGATGACCCGTTCGGCAAAACTCCGCGCCCACTGCAAAGTGAGTTCACTGTTCAGCAGGTTGAGCGCCTGCGTCGGCGACGTCGTGATGGACCGGCGCGAACAGCTTTCATGCGTGTCGGGCATATCGAAGCTTTCGAACAGCGGGTAGCGGGTGTTGCGTTTGACGAAGACGTAAATACTGCGGCGGTTTCTCTCTTCCTCTTCCTCCGTCACTTTCCAGCCGTTGTAAGTCGGGCTCATCCCCGTCGGCAATTCGGGGCGGATGCTCGGGCCGCCCATCTTCGGGTTCAACAGGCCGGCGACCGAGAGCGCGGCGTCGCGGATGACCTCGCCTTCGAGCCGTTGTCGCGGAAAACGCCACAGGGACTTGTTGTCCGGATCGATTTTCGCCGCGACTTCGTCATGACGCG
>DATEKZ010000680.1:0-2256 GCA_035277185.1 Verrucomicrobiia bacterium | reverse complement strand
GATCGGTGGAGCGATTGTCCTGGATGACGATCACATCGATTCCGAAAGCTTTCCTAATATACTGCTTCCGTTTTGCGAAGTATGGAGAATTGGACCGCCAGGAAGTCCGAACGACAAATCTCGGCAATGAGCGACTCCAACCCAACCCAGATCCACGCCACGGGTGAGGCCACGGGCTTCATTCCCGCGCCGGGAGACAAGGGCAAGCCCATCATCGTCATCGGCACGAACTCGATTCGCGCCGGGTTTGACGCCACGTGTCTTCAGCAGGCGCTCAATGCGCGCAGCGCGCCAGGCGTGACCGATCTCGTGCTCAATCCCGACGCGCACGCGGGTTACGGCGCGCCGGTCGGTTGCGTGCTCACGTCGCCCACGCACGTTTATCCCGGGCCGGTCGGCGTGGACATCAAATGCTCCATGAGTTTCCTGCAACTTGACCTGCCGATGGACCAGGTGGCGGACAAAACTGTCCGTCGCGCACTCATCAATGCGATTCTCGAACGCACGCCCACCGGCCCGGGGCGCGGCCAGCGTTCAGCGCGCAAGGCCCGCAAGGTCGGCGAAGCGCTCGGTGTAAAGGTCGCCACGGACGGCGCGTCGCCGGAGGTGTTGCACGCACTCGGCATTCCACTGGAATGGGCGCAGCGTTGCGAAGACGCGGTACATGCCGGTCACGACGGAACGAATGGTGCGCTCGCAACGCGACTCGACTGGTTGCGCGCGAATCAATTCTCCAACTTCGTCGAAAAGATCACGCAGCTCGGCTCGTATGGCGGCGGCAATCATTTCGGCGAATGCGAAGTGGTGCGTCTGCTCGACAACGACCGCGCCCGTCGCACGGCGGAGGTGTTCGGACTGCGCGATGGTTGCGTGGGTTTCCTGTCGCACTGCGGCTCGCGCGGATTCGGCCATGCGCTGGCGAGCGGACAATTCCGCGCGCTCCAGCAGAAGTTCGCCATGTGGGACATCCCGTTGCCGGGCGAGGACAAGGAGCTGGTTTATGCGCCGCTCGGCACGCCCGAGGCCGACGCGTATCTCGACGACATGGCTCTGGGCGCGAACTTCGCGACGGTGAACCATCTGCTCATCAACGCGCTGGTGCTCGAAGCGTTTCAGGAAATCATTCCGGGCGTGAAAGGTTCGCTGGTCTATTTCATCAGCCACAACATCGCGCGAAAGGAGTTGTTGCCGGACGGGCGTGGCGGATTCGCGGGCGAAGGCTGGGTGCATCGCAAAGGCGCGACGCGCGCGTTCCCGGCGGGTCATCCGTCGTTGAAGGACACGCCGTTCGCTGCCACGGGCCACCCGATTCTGTTGCCGGGCAACCCAACGGCCGGCAGCGTGATCATGGCCGCCGATGCGGGCGCGCACGTGGCGGCCTACTCGGTGAACCACGGCGCGGGCCGTTGCATGGGCCGCAAAGCCGCCGACCGCGCACTTGACCAGAAGACAGTCGATGACGAATTCGTAGCGAACGACATCCTCACGAACTGCCGCCAATATCCGAAGGACGAAGCTCCTGCCGCCTACAAAGACTTCGATGCCGTGCTGGATTCGGTGAAACTCGCGGGTCTCGCCAGCGAAGTCGCACGACTGAAAGCCCGCTTCGTCATCAAAGATGCCGATTCCAGTCTGAGGGGAGCCGCGTGAGTGGCCTTAGGCCGTCCTGGCCTGGGTGAATTCGTACGTCTGCTTGATGGTCGGCGGCACATCGGAAAACGGGGCGATGGGCACAAAGCTGAGGGAATAGAATCCTGCTCCTTGCTTGAATTCTCATCGACAGAAGAAGAAAGCATATCTATGGTCTAATCATTCCTCGCTGGTTATCGGCTATGAAAGATTCCTGTTCCACTGACAGAGATGAACTTCCTTTCCGCGGCGCCAGCGGCGGATTAATGGCGGGATTCCTTATCCTTCGCCCCGCTCTGGCAGCCCTGGTTGTTTTTGCGCTGGATTCAAAATCGTTCGCGCAGCCGAACGTGGGAGACGCTCTTCGCATCGCCGGGCAATCGATGGAATCGCGTTTAGGTTTCGTTGGCGAAGGGATTGCGCGCTTCCAGTTCCTACCCGTGAACGATCAGGGCTTGGCTGCCGAATCAGAGGATGCGCCGCACCTGGTCCCCCACTTTCATCAACCCATGGGAAGTTTCGATCTGACGGGAACAAACGGGGTCTTCACTCCCGGACTTCCGGCAGGCTCAGTCAGAATCCTGCAAAGCAGAGATCGGATTAGACGAGAGGGCGGATTTCAATGAA
>DATEKZ010000679.1:0-10550 GCA_035277185.1 Verrucomicrobiia bacterium | reverse complement strand
GCGACACCGGCCGCGGCGAACGCGGCCACAATGAGAATCTTCGTTTTCATATCTGGGAGAGAGTTGAACAGTTCATCGGCTTTCAGGTGCATACTCCGAAATTCGGCGAAACCCAGGTGTCATGGTTTTGTAATTTCGGACTGACCTTTTGCCCGCCAAACACGCGAAATGACGCTAAAACAAAGCGGACGAAAAATGCGTTTGTTCGAAATTGACCTTCGGGTTGGCGGTTCGCGGCACGCTCAAGCGTGGTCTCCCTGCCGCCCTTCCCAAGCCAAGGCGTTGGCCTCAGTTTTCGCGCCCTTTCGCGTGTTTCGCGGGCAAGCAAGGCGTTGGTCCTCGTTTTCGCGTCATTTCTCGTGTTTCGGGGGCAGTTCATACGTCCAACCGATACCCCACCCCATGCACCGTCTTGATCCAGCGCGGTTCGTCGGGGTCCTTCTCAATCTTGCCGCGCAGACCGGCAATGTGGTTATCGACCGTGCGCGTCGTCGGGAAAGCGGTGTAGCCCCAGACCACGTCGAGAAAACGCTCGCGCGTGACCGGCTCGCCTTGCGCCTCGGCCATCAATCGCAACATTGCAAACTCCTTTGCCGTCAGATGCAACGCTTTGCGCCCTCGTGACGCGGTTTGTTTCACCAAATCAATTTGCGCGTCGCCGAACTTCAACGTGGTCGGTGCGCGGCCCTGCTTGCGTGTCCGCCGCAACAAGGCGCGCACGCGGGCGAGCAGTTCGTCGGTGCTGAACGGTTTGACCAGGTAATCGTCCGCCCCGGCGTCCAGACCGGTGACCCGGTCTTCGACCTGTCCCTTGGCCGTGAGCATCAGGACCGGCACGGGATTCGAGAGGCGGCGCAGTTCGGCGCAAAGCGCAAAGCCGTCGAGTTTCGGCATCATGATGTCGAGGAGGATCAGATCGGGTTTTTCTTTGAGCGCACGATCGAGACCGCTCTCGCCCTCGGCGGCGGTGAGGACGCGGTAGCCCTCGGCTTCAAGGCAATCCTTGAGCGCGGTGCGCATGGGCAGTTCGTCTTCGATGATCAGGAGGCGTTCGTTCATCAGAAGCGAGTCCAAGCTCCAAGCTCCAAGCTCCAAGCTCCAGAAAAGCTCCAACAACCAAATTCCAACGGTGGCGACTCCGTGAGGGACGGTGCGGGAGGGCCATCGAGTCTTTGGGATTTGGTGTTTGGGAGTTTTTTGGTCATTGGAGCTTGGAATTTGGAGCTTCAAGCAATTCCATCGTGAACCGGCTGCCTTTGCCGACTTCGCCTCGCACCGATACCCGCCCACCGTGCGCCTCGACTATATGTTTCACAATGGTCAACCCGATGCCAATGCCCTCAGTCTCACGGCGAAGCTCGGAGCCGAGGCGATAAAACGGCTCGAAGATTTTCTGGTGCTCTTCAGGCGGAATGCCTTCGCCATGGTCTTCGACGAAGATGTTGATGGTGGATGGTTGAGAGTTGAGGGACGGTTCCAGGCCGACGCCGACCGCGCTGCCGGGCGGCGAATGCTTGATGGCGTTGTCGATCAGGTTCACGAGCGCTTGTTGGATGGCGCGGCCGTCCAATTCCGGTTGAGAGTTGAGAGTTGAGAGTTGAGAGTCCACGTTGATGGCCAGATCAATCTGTCGCTCGCGGGCATAGGGTTCCATCAATTGGATGGTCTGCTCGACGAGCGCGACGAGGTTGGTGGGTTCAAACTCGTATTGTTTTCGGTCCTGATCGATGCGGGAGAAGTCGAGGACGTTTTCGATGAGCGAGGTCAGCCGCCGGCATTCCTGGACAATGAGACGGAAATAGTCGGCCTGCTTTTGCGCGTCGGCGATCTTGCCGCGATCGAGGCTCTCGGCGAGCAACCGGACGGAGGCAATGGGTGCGCGGAGTTCGTGCGAAACGCTGGAGACAAAGTTGGATTTCATTTCGCTCAAACGAAGCTGGCGTTGGAAGGCGCGCCCGGCGGTGACCAGTCCGATGACCGCTGCCGCCGCGGAGGCCACAATCAACAATCCAAACCACAGGCTCCGGTCGCGTTGCCGCTCGAAGAGCAATTCGGGGCCGGTGAGGTGAACGTTGATGCCGAGTTGACCGGCGTTCCTCTCCCCGCGGGCCGCCTTTGCCAGGATGGCTGGTGCATTGGTCGTTACCATCTGTCTCCAGGGGTCTCCGCCGCCTTTGCCGCTCGGCACTGGCACCCAGACGCGAAGCGCGTTGCTCGACACGAGGGTCCTTCCCGCCAGCTCGACACTCACACCAAAGTAATCGGGAATGCTCTTCGCGGAGCGGATCAGGCCGGTGACCCACTCGCGCACCTCCGTCTGAGGACGGCAGAACACCCGGATGGCATCGGAGTTCTGCGGCCTCATGATTGCCAGCCATCCTTCGCCCTCGTTGATCCAGAACAGCCGCGATACGGCCTGAGGCATGGGGATCAGTGGGTCTTTGTTCGGCTCGGCGCTTTCGCCGATGCTCTGGGGCAACCGTCGAAACTGCGCGTAGTCCATTACCCCCGTCAAAGTGATGGCGCCGTCTGATTGCGGAAAAAGTTGCCGCCGCGCCGCCGCATACAGCCTCCTCGCCAATTCGTGTTGTTGCCAGACTTGAAGCCACCGGTCCGCCTCGTCGCTCGACGAAGATCTCTTCTGGTCGAGGCGGTCCGCGAAATCAAGGAGCGCCGGTGTTATCGGCGAGGGGCGTGCGATTGCGTTCGAACGGACGTTTCCCAGCGGATACGGCGATTGG
The DNA here is from genome assembly GCA_035277185.1 of Verrucomicrobiia bacterium. Taxonomy (GTDB): domain Bacteria; phylum Verrucomicrobiota; class Verrucomicrobiia; order Limisphaerales; family AV2; genus DATEKZ01. Next base: position 7,809 of record DATEKZ010000679.1, on the reverse strand, counting down.
ACGTTATCGAGCGTTGCGTCGCGCAGCGCCGCTTCAATCCATTTGAGTTGGGCCAGGGGCCGTAATGGTAATCCGCTTTCGAGTGTCGCGTCCGGCGAAGCCTGCAGGACCACGGTCAGCTCTGTTGCCGCCTCCGCGGTGTGTCCCTGTCGAAGGAGCGAGGCGCCAAGATCGAAGCGTGCCATAGCGGCGAAGTCGGCCGGCGGATCACTGGCCAGGAACTGCCGGCCCGCGTGAACCGCCGTGGCGGGATCGAGCGTGCCGAATCTGGCGTCGCGCGCCGTTTGCCAGAGTCGTTGTTGCTCGTCGTTCAATTTCGACACGTCCATCGGTTGCGGAACGGGCGCGCCTTCATAAGGCGGCGGTTCAAGCAAATGACCTTTCGCCGATATCAGAAAGACGGCCGGAAAAGCCCCAGCGGGATCCGGGGTTGCAGCGAGGACGGTCCAAATTCTCTCCGCCAGATCATCAGCGATCACTTCGGCGCGCGTTCGAGCCTCCCGCTCCACGAGAGACCGATCCTGACGCAGTGAAACGATTCCGATTACCGACAGGACGATGACGGGCAGCAGGATCAGAGCAGCTTGCCACAAGAAAGTCGGTTTCCGCTTGGCGGGCGATGCAGTCATCTTGTTGGTGGCAACCTGTATGTTGCCAGCCTAGCCAATCACCGCGAGGAGATTTGTCACGGAAATGTAATATCAGAGAAGGTATCAGAAGCGGAGTGGTGGAGTATCGCTGGCATCTGGAAGCGGAGCGCGCGACGTCCCGGCGCGCAGCGGGTCCGAGTTCAGGCGGGATTCGATGAGTTCCACAACCCTCACGCCAGCGAAGCCGCTGCGACCGAGGGACCGGTCGCGGTCCGAACTTTGCCGACCGCGCCCATTCTGGGCGCAGCGCGTTCGGCGGCGGAGCGGCATTCCGCGTTTCCACCGGGGCGTCGTCCCTTCGAAGCCGCTGCGGCCTGGAAGGCCGCGGTCCGTGTCTCATTTCTCCGCGCCAGACACCGCCAACGACACACAGACGATCTCCTTGTCATTCCGCGCATAGACGCTGCGATTGGCAAACGCCGGATGCGACCAGACCACATCGCGGCCGGCTGCGGTGTTGGTCGGCTCAAGCAAATGGACGCGGCTGATCTCTTCGTATTTCTCGGGCGTCAGTCGGGCGATGATGAGGTCGCCCTTTTCGCTGAAGAGGAAGTAGCGACCGCCGTTCTTAACGATGAAGGCGTTGGCCCACCGCTCTTCCTTGCCACCCGTCGGCTCGAATGTTTCCCAGAGACGATCGCCCGTGTCCGCCTTCAGGCAGCGGAACTGGCCGTAACTGCACACGCCGTAGATGTGGCCGTCCACGATGAACGGCGTGGGCATGATGCTGTGCAGGCCGTCGGTGTCCTTTTCGCTGACCTTCTTGCTCTGCCACACGACGGAAGGCTGGGCCGAATCGACGTTGAGCATCAACGAACCGTTGTAAAACGACGTGATGAACAGCCGGTCGCCGTCCTTGCGCGGCGTCGGGACGCTCAACCCGGACCTCGCCTCCACGGCGTGGGTCCAGAAGACTTTTCCGGTCTCTGGATCGAGCGCGTTGACGGCTTCCGGATGCCAGATGATGAGCTGCCGCTTGCCGGCAAATTCGTAGATCATCGGCGGACAATAGCCGGGTTCCTTCGCGCTGAGCGCGCGCCAGAGTTCCTTGCCGGTGTCCTTGTCGAACGCGACGGCAACGCTGCCTTCGCCGCCGACAACACAAATGAGCTTGTTACCGTCAATCAACGGGTGCGCGGCGAAACCCCAGAGCGGCGTTTTGCTGTTGTAATCTTTGGTGAGTTCGCGCGACCAGATCACCTTGCCTTTTTCGGCGTCGAGGCAAAGCAGATGTCCCTCCGCGCCGAGGGCATAGACCTTGCCATCGTGAACGAGCGGCGTGACGCGCGGTCCCGCGGGATAACTCACGGTATAAGCGCAGGCGTATTCGTGTTTCCAAAGCAGTTTGCCGTCGGTCTCATTCAAACAGAGAAGGCGTTCCGAGCCGGAAATCTCGCCGCGCGCGAACGGGTTCGCCGGATTGCTCACGCCGGGGGCGAGCTGGCGGTCGGCGACATAAACGCGGCCCTTCACGACGGCCGGTCCGGCGTAACCTCCGCCGATCGGAGTGCGCCAGCGCGCTTTCGGTCCGCCGGCGGGGAATTTCTCGACGAGGCCCGTCTCGCGCCAGACACCGTCGCGCTGCGGACCGAGCCATTGCGGCCAATCATCCGCGCGGAGGCCGGGAGCAGTCAAAGCGGCGAAGGCGGAGCACAGGGTGAAAAATCGAAGGAGGGTGGATTGGTGCGATCTCATTGGCTGTGGAATCAAGGTCAAGCGCGAGCTAAGCAAAGAGGTTGAACCGAGTCAATGGGATCGGCGGCAGCGGGGGGACCGTCGGCGCATCTCAATATCTTGAGGGACTTGGCCGAATCGTGCAGCGGTCGTCATGACTCGACATCGGCCGGATGAATCCGGCGTTCCTGTTTGTCGGCGCACGTACGCTTGCCTTTTGGTCGCTCCAGGAACGCCGCGTTCATGCGGCAGATCCGGCACCGATGCCTAATTCAATGGCAGTGCACCCAGGGGGAGAGGGAACAGCGAGTGCGCGACGCGGAAGAGCTGTTACCTGGCTCGAACTCCGGGGCGCGTCTGTCACCCTCTCCTCTTCGATCGAGGAGAGGGCCGGGGTGAGGAGGTCGAATTCCACGCCGTGATCACCTGACCATGAACCGGCATGCTGCGGGTCGCAGACCCGCGGTCCGGACCGCGCCTCTGTGAGGCGCAGCGGCTCAAGGTCGCGGGTCGCGATCTCATAATCGTGGGGAGTTTCCCCAAAGAACCGGAACCGGGGGAGCTTTTTCCAGGCCCATCCTTCTGCGGACGCGCTGCGGCCTGGAAGGCCGCGGTCCGCTACCTCCGCCGGCGTTGTAATCGCCAGCACGCGTCCTTCACGATCCACCTGGCGTTTTCCAGCCCTTGTCGCGCCGTTGCGTCATCAACGCCGGTCAGGTCGCGAACGATTCGCACCGCGCGATCGCGCAGCTTAACGTTGCTCGGGTTCACGTCCACCATCAGGTTGCTCACCACTTTTCCCATCTGCACCATCGCCAGGGTCGTGAACATATTCAGAATCAATTTCGTCGCCGTGCCGGATTTAAGCCGGGTCGAGCCCGTGAGAAGTTCCGTACCAACGTTGGGCGCGATTACAAGGTCAGGACGGTTGCGGCGCGGAATTTCCAGGTTGGGATTGAAACAAACCAACACCGTCTTCGCGCCGCGTTTCCGAGCTTCCCCCAAGGCGCCCCAGACAAAAGGGGTCCGCCCGCTGGCAGCAATGCCCACCACGACATCCTTTCGTCCGGCGTCGCGAAACTGGATTACACGCGCACCGGCCAGCGGATCATCTTCCGCGCCTTCGACCGCTTCCCAAAGCGCCCGCCGTCCACCTGCAACGATCCCCTGCACCAAATCGGGAGGTGTGCGAAACGTGGGCGGACATTCGCTGGCGTCGAGGACGCCGAGCCGTCCGCTGGTGCCGGCGCCGACATAGAACAATCGTCCGCCATGCCTGAATGCGCGCACGATCCAGTTCACCGCCCGCTCAATCTTCTTGCGCTCGACCAGAATCGCGGCGGGAATCTTTTTGTCCTCGCCGAGCATCAGTAATATCGCGTCGGCGATGGAAAGCTTGTCGAGGTTCATGGAGCGCGGATTGCGTCGCTCCGTGGGTGAAAGCTTTAGGGACTCAAGCGACGGCAGTTGCGGCTCGTGGTTGATTTCGGATTTCGGATTTCGGATTTCGGATTTAGAGAAATGAGCCTTCTTACGTCGGCTGCTACCGACGAGTTGCTTTGCCAGTTCGACCGCACCCCAAACACTCTCGCGCTGGAGCGGAGTGACGACCGCTTTCGGCCAGAGTTTTCGCAAAAGTCCGGCCACCTTGCGGGCAAAACGCGGCTGCCTGAGCAGGACGCCGCCCGCGAGAACGAACTGAACAGGTTCTTCCGACTTCACCAGACGCCGGGCACAGGCGACCGCATCGTTAGCGAGGCCGTGCGCCGCGCCTTCCAGGATATCGATGGCAATCCTGTCGCCGCCTGCCTGCGCGCCGAACACCTCGACGGCCAGCGCGGCGACTTCGTCCTTGCCGGCCTTTTGAATCCATCCGATCAAGTCATCCGGTTCGTTCAGTTGCAGCTTGCGCAGCAGTCGTTGGCCAAGCTTCGACCAGACGCCGTCGCAGTCGTAGTAATAAACGACCGCTTTGAGTGCGCGCAGGCCAATCTCAAAGCCACTCCCTTTGTCGCCGAGAACGTGCCCCCAACCACCGACCTTGGCGGTCCTGCCATTCCACGTCCGTCCGAAACAGCACGACCCGGTGCCGCTGAGCACGAGCACACGAGCAGTGTTCGACACGGAACGTGGAACGTAAAACGCGGAATTTTCCGCGGCCATCAGTGCTGTTTCGAGGTCGTTCGTGGCGTGGCAGGGAATGCCGGGCCAAACGCGACCGGCAGCGCGGCGGATTCTTTCCCGGTCCGCTTCCGTGCGAGCCCCGGCGAGGCCAACGGCGACGGAAGTGATCTCGGGAGGTCGAGAGCCAAGCGACCGGAGCTGCGACACCAGTTTGTCATCGGTCAACAAACGCAGATTGGCCGGGCCGGTTTCGATGCGACGCACCAGGCGCTCTTGCGCATCAACGAGCAAGGCGACAGTCCGGGTGCCTCCTCCTTCGATCCCCAAAAACAGCGGTGCCCGCGCCGATGGCGCGCTTTTCCTATTCATCGCGCGAAGTATTTTCGGGCGGGGCCGTTTTGCAAGGCCAATGGGAATTGCGACGCTTGGTTTTGTCCCGTGAATAGGCTAAGGATTGGCTATGACCGCGTCAGAACAGACCCTTTTGCAAACCTTGATTGAACTTGATGAGACGGTGAAGCGGATGCCCGGCGCGAATCCAAAGCCGAATCTGTTGCCGCTTTTCACGCGCCTCGATGAACTCACGAAGGACCTGCCGAAGGACACGGACCCGGCGCTTTTGCATTATCTGCACCGGAAAAGCTACGAGAAGGCGAGGCTCTGGCTCGAGGACCGCGACGCGGAGAACCAGGCAGGCAGTTGCCGGCATTAAGCCCCGGATGTTCGACGACACCATCGCCGCCATTGCGACGCCGCTCGGTGAAGGCGGTCTGGCGGTGATCCGCCTTTCCGGTTCGCGGGCCTTCGTCGTGGCGGATAAGAGTTTTCTTCCCATTGGCAAGAGTCCCGTCAAACCGTCGGCGGCTTCGACGCACACCATTCACTACGGCAGGATCGTGCGGGATGGCCGACTGATTGACGAAGTGTTGCTTTCGGTGATGCGCGCGCCGAGCACCTTTACGCGCGAGAATACTGTGGAGATTACGTGTCACGGCGGCATCCTGGCCGCCAAGTCGGTGCTGGACGTTTTGCTCGAGAACGGCGCGCGACTGGCCGAACCAGGCGAGTTTACGAAGCGCGCCTTTCTAAACGGTCGCATTGACCTGACCCAGGCCGAAGCGGTGATGGACCTGATCCACGCGCGCACCGAACTCTCGCTCGCAGCCGCAACCGAGCAACTGGCCGGCAAGTTGTCGCAGCGGATCAATCAACTGCGCGACGACATGATGAAGACGCTCGCCCATATCGAGGCACACATTGATTTCCCGGATGAAGACATTTCGCCCGATACGCGCAGCCAATTGCTGTCCCGCCTGGAACTCGGTGTCACCTTCATGGACGAGTTGTTGCGCACGGCCAACGAGGGACAGATCTTGAGACGCGGCATCCGGGCGGCGATCATCGGCCGACCGAACGCCGGGAAGTCGAGTCTGCTCAATCAATTGCTCGGGCACGATCGCGCCATCGTTTCGCCGATTCCGGGCACGACGCGCGACACCATTGAGGAAACGGCCGATATTCGCGGGTTGCCTGTGGTGTTCGTGGATACCGCCGGACTGCGCGAGGCGGGCGATGTGATCGAGGAGGAAGGCGTTCGCCGCAGCCACGCGACGGTGGCCAAAGCAGAGTTGATCCTCCACGTGTTCGACGCCGCAGAGCCGTTCACCGCCGAAGACCAAAGGTTCCTGGTGCAGTTCTCGCACAAAAAGCGGATTGTGGTGCGCAACAAAATCGACCTGCCTGTGAAACTGATGTTGCCGGCGGGAGTTGTTGAGGGGGCCTCCGTCCATGAAGCGAAGCGCCCCCTCACCCTGTCCCTCTCCCCCGGTGGGGGAGAGGCTGACCCGAGGGTGGGTGAGGGGAACCGGGCGGACGCGGCGGATGCAGGCCTCGACACCGTGCCGACCCCTGGCTCCGCCGTCGTCGATGTCTGCTCGTTGACGGGCCAGGGAATCGAGGCGTTGAAAGACGCGATCCGGAACATGGTTTGGGCCGGCGAGATCAAAGCCGAGATGCTGCAGGTGATGATCAATTCGCGGCATCAGGATGCCCTGCGGCGTGCTCGCGAGGCCACGGCGCGCACCATCGAGGCCCTGCGAAACGATCTGACGCTCGAGTTGGTGGCGATCGATCTTCGGATTGCGGTCAACGCCATCGGTGAGATTGTCGGCAGAACAACGACGGAAGACCTGCTCGACTCGATCTTCAGTCAGTTTTGCATCGGGAAATGACGGGGAATCTTCGCGTGGTCGCGCTCCGTACTATCACTAAAGTCTTCGCAGGCTGCAAATTTTCCGGAGCGCGGGGTCTGCGACCCGCAGCAGCGGCGCCAGACGAGACGCGTTGGAATGTGCCCACTCGGCTGGAACTGCCGACGCTGCTGCGGCTCACAGAGCCGCGCTCCTTTGGTTGCGGCTAGGCCGCGATGGGTTCCGAACGCGTTCAGTTCTTTTTCTTGAGCAAATCGCCCAGGCCCTTGGTGGCCTTGTCCACCGTTCCGGCCGGATCTTTGCTCAAATCTTTCGCGGCGTCCGTGAGACCTTTTCCAAGCTCCATCGCGGCCTTTTCTGCGGCGGGGATGGCCCTTTGCAGCACCTCTTTCAAAATGATCTTCGTCAGTTCAGCGGCCGTAATTCCATCGGCGCCCTGGCCCAAACCCGTCAGATGAATTTCCGGCAACGGAACCGTTGCTGACTTCGCACCCACGCCGGGAACGTCGATGCTCAAATGGATCTTGCCCCCGCTGATGAGGAAGTCGTCCACTTGAATTTTTTTTGACGCCGCGGAACTTTCGGCGGTCCCTGCGCTTGTCGCGCCGCCGCCACTCGATCCGGACTGGACATTGTCTAGCAACTTGCTGAGGTTGTTGCCCTTCAAACCGCCTTCGAACGTGATCTCGGGTGCCTGGACGTTGACATGGGTCACGTGAATCTTGTCGGAGAAAATGGAACCCGGCTTCACGCCGACGCTGGTCGAGCCAAATTTCATGGCCGATTCGGTCTTGTAACCCTCCGGGTTTCCGACAAACAAGCCCTTCAATGTTCCGGAACCGGAGAACACCGAAAGGCTGGCGCCGTCGAGCCGCATCTCGGTCTTGGTGATCTGCGGTCCCACGGTTTCCACTCCCTTTTTGATGATCGAACCGAGGAAGAAGAAACTGGCGACCACGGCGACCACCAGCAGGACGACGAGAACGATCGCGATTCTCAGGATAGTCTTTTTCATAGGCGCAATTTTGTTTGGTTAACCGGGCTGTAATCCAAACCACTTGTCCCGCAAAGTTACGATTCCCCGTTGATTTGTAAAGGATGCGAAATGGCCGGCGGGCAGTGCCGGGGAAGGGGAGCACTAATCGACGATT
>DATEKZ010000678.1:0-14648 GCA_035277185.1 Verrucomicrobiia bacterium | reverse complement strand
TTCGGTTTCATAGGAACAGTCCTCGCCTCCGGTTTTGATCTGTCAAGGAGAATGGCGCCTCCGTCGAGGGGTGCTCCTTGACTCGAAGCTCCAAACTCAAAGTCCAAAGCTCAAGATAAATCCCAGGAGCCAAGCTCCACGCCCCCGCTGGGATTGGAGCGGTGAGCGCCTGGAATTTGGCGCTTCAGTGTTGGAACTTGTCTTGAGCTTTGAACTTTGAGTCTGGAGCTTTTATCAACGACTTGCAGGGACGATTCGAGCACCCGGCCGGTCGTCCAGAAGCTGACCGTCATCTTGACTACGTGGAGGCCCTTCGTTACGGTCGGACTCCATGAATCGCAGGCTCCTTCGCGCTGCCCTGATTGTGGCGTTCGTCGCGGCGTTTCCGTTCACCTGCCCCGCGCCGTTGGTCTATACGCCCGGCGAAGGATGGAGCTACGAAGCGGTCGGCGGCGGCAAATGGAAGCGCACCCGCGCGAAGGATCAGCTTGAGGTCGCCGAGGAATCGTTTGGCAAAAAGGAATACAGCACCGCGTTCAAAGCGGCCCGGCGCACGGTCAAGGTCTGGCCGATGTCCGATCATGCCGCGCGCGCGCAGTATCTCCTGGCGCGTTCCTACCAGGCTCACGGGCAGGACGAACGGGCCTTCAAGGAATATCAGAAGCTTCTCGAAAGATATCCGAAGGTCGAAAACTACCAGGAGGTGTTGCTGCGCCAGTTCGAGATCGCCAACAGGTTCCTCGCCGGCCAATGGTTCAAACTGTGGGGTTACATCCCATTCTTTCCCTCAATGGACCGGACGGTTGGCATGTACGAAAAGATCATCAAGAACGGCCCCTACAGCGAGGTGGCCCCGCGTGCACAACTGAACATCGGCGCCGCGCGCGAGCAACAGGTCAGCTTTTTCAACCGGGTCGATCCCTTTAAAGAAGCCGTGCGCGCGTACGAACGCGCGGCTGACCGGTATCGCGACGACAAGGCCACCGCTTCCGAGGCGTTGTTCAAGGCCGGCATCGCTTACTACAAACAGGCGCAAAAAGCCGACTACGATCAAAGCGTGGCCGGGCAGGCCATCGCCACATTCGGCGATTTCGCGGCGCTGTATCCAGGCGATCCCCGTGCGTCCGAGGCGCAAAAGATGGTCGACGAACTCAAGACCGAACAGGCGCGCGGCAGTTTCGATATCGCGCGCTACTATGAGAAAAAGAAACGTTGGAAGGGCGCGCTCATTTACTACAATGAAGCGTATCTAAAAGATCCGAATTCTCCGTATGGCGAAGACGCCAAAGCACGCATTGACGCCATCAAGAAACGGGCGGAAGTCCAGACCGCCCAAAAATAGGATCATGAACCTGCAGAGGCAATCTTTGTCCGTCTCAAATCTTTGGGGCATCAATCTATTCTCCATTGTCACATTGGCGCTGGCCTGCTTCGGTTGCGCCGGCTATCGGCTGGGTCCTACCAGCGTTGACACGCGCGGCAAGTCGATTCAAATCAATTTCTTCGAGAACCAAACCCTGGAACCCCGCCTCGTCGAAGCCGTCAATCATGCCCTTCGCAAGAACGTGCAGCACGATGGCACCTACCGGCTCAACACCCGGGGTGACGGTGATGTCATCGTCAATGGCGTCATCGTAGGTTATCTGCGACAGGGATTGTCGTTTCAGCCGACGGACACGCTCACCATCCGCGACTACCAGGTCACACTGGTGACAAAGATCACCGCCGTCGAACGCGGTTCGGGAAAAGTCATCCTGGACCGCGAAGTGACCGGGCGGACCACGGTCCGTTCCGGTTCGGATCTGCCCAGCGCCGAACGGCAGGCGCTGTCGCTGCTGGCGGATGATCTGGCAAAAAACGCCACGACATTGCTCGCCGAAGGAAAGTGGTAACCATGAATCGTCTCTGCTCAACTGTCCTCCTGCTGTCCGCCTTTCCTCTCGCGGCCGGCGACTGGCCGCAATGGCATGGCCCCACGCGCGACTGTCGCGTGGCCGCGGCGGAAAAAGCGCCCACGTCGTTGCCGAAAGATCCGAAACCGGTTTGGAAAATCCCGGCCGGGGGCGGCCATTCCTCGCCGGTCGTGGCCGGCGGCAAGCTGGTTTACCTGGACGAGAACGGAAAGAACGAGGTTGCGCATCTGCTCGATGCCCGGACCGGCAAAGAAATCTGGCAAACGCCGTTCGCCGAACGCTTCGAGGACGAATGGGGCGCCGGGCCGCGCAGCACGCCGACGATCGATGGCGACCGGATTTACGCGCAGTCCTGCGACGGCGAGTTTCGCTGTTTGAACCTGGCCGACGGCAAAGTCGTTTGGGAGACCAGCTTTGAGAAGGATTTCGGAGTGAAGTTTCTCGGCTCCAAGGCCAACGAGGGCACGGCCACGCGCCGTGGGAATAATGGCTCGGCGGTCGTGGACGGCGATGCCGTTATCGTCCCGGTCGGGAGCACGGAAGGCGCGACGCTGGTCTGCTTCGACAAGTTGAACGGCAAGGTTCTCTGGAAACTCGGCAATGACGAGGCGGCGTATTCGGCGCCTCTCGTGGCAACACTCGCCGGGGTGAAACAGGTGGTTTATCTTTCGGCCGAGGCCTTGATGGGCGTCGAGCGCGCCAACGGCAAGTTACTCTGGCGCGTGCCGCTGAAGACGGCGGCCAAGCGTCACGCCTGTTCGCCAGTGGTTCTTGGCGACACCGTCACCGTCAACTCGCACACGTTCGGCACCATCCGTTTCAAGATTGTGAAGAACGCGGACGGGTTCGAAGCAGCACAGGAGTGGTGCAACAAAGACCTGAAAACCAACCTGGCCACCGCCGCGGCCGTCGGCGATCATCTTTACAACCAGGGCGCGAACAAAGACTACGTTTGCTTCGACGCGAAGAGCGGCGCGTTGAAGTGGACGCAAACAGGCTTCGGCCTGGGCAAGAAAGATTACTCTTCCACCCTCGTCGTTGGGCAGAATCTGCTCGTCCTGACCGAAGACGGTACGCTGCTGCTGCTGGCGGCGAACCCCGAGAAATACTCCGAGCTGGGGCGGGCGCAGGTCTGCGGCAACACGTGGAGTTTCCCGGCGTACGCCGATGGCAGACTCTACGTCCGCGACGGCCGTCAGGTTGCCTGTTACGATTTGCTGGGCGCCCGGTAACCATGAAAAAATCATCGCTGGCAGTTTTCCTTCTACTGGGCGCTTTCGTTGCCTGTTCGACCACGGGTGGCAGCGAGGCAAAGGCGCTGTTCAATGGCCGCAACCTTGCCGGCTGGGTGGTCCTGCACGGCGGCGAGTGGACGGTTGAAGACGGCGTACTGATCGGGCGCAACGGCACCAACTGGAGCACGAACCCGGAGTTGAGCGGCTCCTGGTTGAGCACGGAAAAGGAATACGGCAATTTTGTCCTCGAACTCGAATACGCCATCAACCAGGGCGGCAACAGTGGAATCTTTTTCCGTTCGGCGCGCGAAAAGAATCCCGCCTTCACGGGTTACGAAATGCAGGTCGTCGCCGACCCGGGCCGGCAGCCCACCAAAGGCTCGGCGGGTTCGCTTTACGCTGTTGTCCCGGCGAAGAAAAACATGTCCAAACCCCCGGGCGAGTGGAACCATGTAAAAATCGTCGCCGAAGGCAGACGCGTGCAAATCTTTTGGAACGGCGAGTTGACCGTGGATCATGAGACGGACCGCTCGCTCAAAGGTTACCTCGGGCTCCAGAACCACGATGCGAAGTCCGTAGTGAAGTTCCGCAATATCCGCATCACGGAATCTTAAGCCTTTCGATCCCGGGCGGCCACTGAACCCTACTGGAAAGTCCGATGCCCCGCCTCCGGTTCACGCGCCCTACTTCTCGATCACCAGATCGTCGCGCAGCTTGCCGTCGATGTCGTAGGCGCGATAGACGAGGCGATTACCGCTGATTTGAATGTCGAGCACCTGGTAGGTGGCCACATTCGTCATGCCGAACTCCGTATAGTCCCGTTTGTCCTGCGCATACATCTTCGTGCCGGAGACGGACACGACATAAACCGTTCCTTCTTTTGGGCTGGCCGCCCGCTTTTCCCCTTTCATCGGATACGTCCGCAAGTAGGCGTGATCGTGTCCCTGCAACGCCAGGTCCACGTGGTATTTGTCAAAGAGGGGAGTCCAGGCTTCGCGCAGTTTCTTGTTGTCACGCTTTGGACCCGAAGAATAGGCCGGGTGATGATAGGTGACGAACTTCCAGGTGGCTTTGGTCCCGGTCAGCTGTTCTTCCAGCCACTGAGTTTGGCAGTCCGGCGGGAGGTTGGAATCGAGCACGATGAATCGAGCGTTGCTGTAGTCAAACGCATACGCCCGCTCCGCTTCCACGCCGGGAGGGCCGTCCTTGGGCAGGTTGAAATACTTCAAATAGAGCGTCGGATGCCCGCCTTGGCACTCGTGGTTGCCAATGACCGGGACCAGTTGGCGGCGGTCATACACGCCTCGGGCGTTGTAAAAAAGGCTGTCCCAGTCGTCACGTTCCGCGCCGCGATTTACGAGGTCTCCCGCCATGATGTAAAACGCCGCGTCCGGCCGCTGGCGGAAGGCGTTCTGCACGAGCGTTCCCCAGCGATCCAATCCGTTCTGCGCGTCGCCCATATAAACAAACGAGAACGGCTTGACGCCATCGGGCGCGGTGGTGAACTCCGCCAGTTCCGTCCACCCGTCCTTCGTTCCGTCGCCGACCGAATAGACGTACGTCGTGTCCGGCTCCAATCCCGTCAGATTGACCGTGTGCCAGTGCATCTCTGGATCGTTGGCAATAGTCGGATTCTTCCAGCGGGCCGTTTCGGCTTTTACCCGCTTGAACGAGGCGGGCTGAAAACGATTGAACGTCGCCTTCTCCTGAAACGTGACGAACCCCCTCTTCACCTTCCCGTTCGTGCGCCATTGAATGGATTGTGTGCGGCGCGGGTCGCCGGCCCAGGTAAGAATGATCTGATCAGGCCGTCCGGAGCCGGGATGCTCTGTGACCCGAAACAAATTGACCAGACGCGCGGCATCGCGCCGCCCATTCTCGGTCTGCACCAACGTCTGCCCTCGCAATTCGTCAGGAACCGATTTGATCGTTTCGTCGTCGTCAAGGTAAGGCAGCTCGCCGACCGCCAACGTTTCCAGCCGCAAACTTCCCGGATAGAGCTGGGAAATCTCTGGTTTGACGGCTGCATTGGTTGCCGCGACCGCCACGAAATAATGCCTTCCGCCGCCGGTGAGTGAATTCACTCCCAACCCAACCCATCCGGCGGGGAATTCCTTTTGCCAAACGTCGAACTCGACGTCCTCACCCACCTTCACGCGCAAGGTCGTCGGCCGGAAACCACGATCCTTCAGCCAGAACGGTTCTTCGCCCGACTTCACGTAGCGGATGACGGAGACCGTCACCGGAACGTTGACGCGAAAGGACAGGTGTTCGCTGCCGAGAGTTTCCCGTTCTTCGGTGGTGAGAAAGCCTTGCACCTGGCTCAACGTCAACGCGCGCAGCTCCGCGGGGTTCCTGGCGCGCCGCAGCCGCTCGACGACGCCCGCCACGGTGTCATGAACGGAGGGATGATTCCCCACGTGTGCCAGCACAGAAGAGGCGCAACCCAAACCGATAGAGACAAAGATGCCAAGCAAGAGTCTTTTCATGACGTGGCGCGACCTTAACAAAAACCTCCTTCTGACGGGAAATGGAAATATTGAAATCCCGCCCGCGAGTTGATCCGGGATTGGTCGGTCCGGACCGCGGCCTTCAGGCCGCAGCGGCTTCAAGGGACGGCGCCGTGGTCGAAACGCCAAATGCCGCCACCGCTGCGGAAGGAGCGCAGAATGTCCAATCTGCGCCGGCTGCTCGCCAATCCTCACGAACCACGCAGGTTGGACACCTGCGCTCCGACGACGAAGCTGGTCTTGGAGGGCTCAGCACTTCGGATTCTTCGCAATCTGCGGCTTGCCACAGTGCGTTCGGACTGGTAGCCCTGGACCCGGACACCGACCTGGCGAGTTGTGGCGAACTGCGCCACCCCCGCCAGTCAGTCCAGATCAGATGCACTAAAACCACAATGACGGAGCGAACGATATGAGAACGATCCCATGCCTGCTTTCACTTGCGGCGGTCGCCGCGATCAACGCAACGATGTCTTCAAACTGCCGGGCAGCCGATGCGCCGGTCGGTTACACCGACACGCCGATGCTGCCCGGCGGCAAGTGGCACGTGCACGATCCCAATCGTCCGCAGCCGAAAGTCGTCACAGCGGATGCTCCCGGCAAACCCCCGTCCGATGCGATTGTCCTTTTCGAAGGAAAGGACCTTTCCAAGTGGCGAACCGGCGATGGGAAACCGTCCAACTGGAAGGTCGAGAATGGCGCGATGGTCGTGCCGCCCAAAAAGCAGAAGGATTCGCCTTCGGAAGACATCTGGACGAAAGAGGAATTCGGCGATTGCCAGCTCCACATCGAGTTTGCCACGCCGAATCCGCCCAAAGGGGACAGTCAGGCGCGGGGGAACAGCGGCGTATTCTTCTTCGGGACGTATGAATTCCAGGTGCTGGACAGTTTCAACAATCGCACTTACGCCGACGGCAGCGCGGCGTCGCTTTACGGTCAGTATCCACCGCTGGTCAACGCTTCGAAGCCGCCGGGCGAGTGGCAGGTTTATGACATCGTTTTCGTCGCGCCTCGATTCAAGGATGGCAAGCTGGAGACACCAGCCTCCATCACGGCCTTTCACAACGGCGTGTTGGTGCAAAACCACACGGCCTATCTCGGTCCGTCCGGCCACAAGTCCATACCCGCCTACAAACCGCACGGATCCAAAGGTCCGCTCAAACTACAGGATCACGGCGATCCGATGCGGTTTCGGAATATCTGGGTCCGGCCGGTGAAGGGACACGACGAGCCGTAAGCGCAGCCGGACCGCGGCGCAGCGCGTTGATCGGAAGTTAGGTTACCGTCTCAGGAACAACAAATCCGTCATGCCTGAAAAGCGCCTTAAGCAGAAAATCGCACCGGACAAGCAAGACGTTGCTTTAGCCGTGACCGCACAGTTGAACCACAAATTAATGCCATTGGACCGCGGCAAACGATACGAAGACCCTCTCGCCGGCATCTAACGCTGAGGCACAGGACCCTGCCTGCCTGATTTTCGCTGGTCGTCGATGCGGGTTTTGGCGTCGATGGTGTTGCCGTCGAGCACGACTTCCCCAGCCTGTTCTTCAATCCGAATTCCCACGAGTTGCTTCCGGTTTTCCGGCGAGCGCGTGTCGCGGATGATGTTGTTCCTGAAGATCAGGTCCTTCGTTTCGCCGCGGACCCGAATGCCGGAGGCTTCGGCAGTCGCTCCGTTGTTTTCGATCAGATTATTTTCCAGGCGGTTGCGGTGCCCGGCCATCCCGAGCGTTTCATTGCGGAAAAAGACGCCGTCCTGATGGTTCGAGCGGACCACATTGTCGCGCAGAAAGTTGTCGGTGTCTTTATGGCCGATGGAAATCCCGAACCGGCCGTTGTTCTCCAAGACATTTTTCTCGAACAACCCGTGCCGCACCCGCCAGCAAAGGAATAGTCCGTCCTCGCCGTTCCCGCGAGCCAGGCATTCCCGCACCACGGGTCGCTGCGAGCCGCTGCCGGGGTGGAACCCCAGGCCCGCGTTACCCTCGCTCGTGCAGCCCCGCACCGTCACGTCATTCGACTGCTGAAAACTGAACCCGTCGCCGTTGAAATTCCGGACGATGCAGTGGTCGATGACGGTTCCAAACCCGCGATAGAGAAAGATTCCTGCTCCACGGCAGCCATTCAGAGGAACGTTCTCGTCCTTGTTGCCGTCGATGATCAGATTCTCCACTCGCGCGCCTTCCAGGTCGTATCCGCTGACCACCGGAAACACGGTCGCAGCTTTGGCCTTGTTTGCGACCATGCAATCGGCGTTAAGGGGCTTATCGATCGAGAACGTGTTGCCATTCTGCCCGGTGATGCGCGCGACGGTGGTGTGGAATCCTCCCGAGTTCGCATCCCAGACCGTGACGCCGTGGCCGATCTTGAAGCCAGCGGGATCAACCATGGAGATTTGTTCCTCGCCGAAATCGCCGTCGAGCGCGAGCGGAGAGACCACGCCTTTGGCCTTTTTCAGGACTGTTTTGCCGGCGGTTCCACGCACGGTAACGAACGAGCGCAGATGCAGCGAGTCCTGCATCCGATACTCGCCTTCGCCGATTTCGACGGTGCCCCCGCCCAGCCCGGCGACGTAGTCCACCGCCGCCTGCAGGGCGCGATTGTCCGACCCGACGATGTCCGCGTCACGTTGTCCGACGCTGATTCGCGGCTGCTCCGTCATCCTTGAGTGCATGGCTCGCGGCAGTTGTTGTTCGTTCACACGGGGTGAAAAGTCCGGAACTGCCGCACGCGAGAGGAATGCGGCGCCGAGGACAGGCATCAACAGGAGGCGGAACGGTTTCGAGTTCATAGCAAACGTTGCAATAGTGATCGGGCGCAAATCCACCGAACAATTTCTCCAGGGCGGACAGGCGACGGCTGAACAGGCATGTTTCCAAATGAGCGCCCCGAGTAAAACGCAAGTCAAGCCGCATCTGGGAGAACCTGGTGACGTGGGCGTATCTCGCTGCTATTGCCGCCCTGCAGGTTGGGTGTGTTGCCTTCCCCTCACACTGACCCTCTCCATTGGGAGAGGGAACAGCCGAAGCGGCGTTCCCAGAACCAAAGAGGCTCCAGGCAGAAGGCCGGGCTTGGTCGCTCCCTCTCCCCAAGGGAGAGGGGCGGGGTGAGGGGGAAGGAAGCGGCCGAATTTCAATACGCCGCAGGATTTGAGATGCGCCCGACGTCCTGTTGCCTTCGTCATTTCGGTGTTGAATTCCAGGCGCGTAAGCGTTACCGAAACCCAACCATGCAAACCTCGAACTCATTCCACCGCCGGTTTTCGCGAATTCTGCTCGTTTCATCAGCATTTTTGTTCGGCGCGCCGATCGTTTTTGCAGCCGATAAGAAGGACGAAGCCGAACCCAGCGTCATTGACTCCGGCCCGCCGCCGTCGGACGCCGTCGTTCTTTTCGATGGAAAAGATTTGTCCCGGTGGCGGGGTGAGAAAGGCGAAGCCAAATGGAAGCTGTCGGACGGCGCGGTGGAAGTAAACGGCACCGGCAGCATCATGACGAAAGAGGAATTTGGGGATTGCCAGTTGCACATCGAATGGGCCGCGCCGGCGGAAGTGAAGGGGAACGGCCAGGAACGCGGCAACAGCGGAGTCTATTTTCAGGGACGCTACGAGATTCAGGTGCTCGATTCCCACAACAACAAGACCTACTCCAACGGACAGGCAGGCGCTTTCTACGGACACAACGCACCGTTGGTGAATGCGTCGCGCAAGCCAGGCGAATGGCAGACCTACGACATCGTCTTTCACGCGCCGAAGAAGAAGGAGAACGGCGAAGTGGAGGCGGGTTCCTTCACTGTGCTTCATAACGGCGTGCTGATCCAGGATCACATCGCTATCAAGGGTGACGCCACGACGGCGGCGAGGTTTAAGGGAGTAACGCCCAAAGGCCCGCTCGTGTTGCAGGATCACGGCAATCCGGTCCGCTACCGCAACATCTGGATTCGGCCCCTGAATTGAATCGCAGGCCGGAGGACCTCGTACCCGCCAAGGGCGTGTCGTCCCAATCCAAATGCCCGGTGGGTCCCTCGCCTGGCGCTATCGAAACTGCGACAGGAAATGCGACCCACCCCTGATCGTGACGGCCCGAGGGGCTTCCAGGAGGCTTGCAAGCAACACCACGCGACAAACTGCTGGACACTCCTGGCAACATTTGGGACAACCCCCCACGGCAGCAGCCCGAAGTTCGTTGGTTTCTTGCAAATTGGCCCTCAATGGCCGCAGGCACAGCCTGTGCTTCTAGCTGAAACGATTATGACGTTTCTAGTTACAGCGCTTACAGTCTGGGGCGTTCTTTCGTTGGCCCTGGTGATGGGGCTTTGCGCCTCCGCCAGCAAGCCCGCCCCGAGATACTGAGCCGCGCCGGGTAGTCGGTTGCTTAATCCGACCCCTGTTGCGGTTTCTTCAGTGCGTCTCACGGGCGACTGTGATCGTGTCGATCGTCTGATTCCCCCCCCCGCTCCCCGTTTCACGGCATTTGTTTTCCCAATTGGGGTAATGCCACTCGGTACGTTTGGTTTCAACGAATATCCTTTCTGAAGAACCGAGGTGGGTTTCAAATCGCTTTCCCTGGCGAAGCTTCTTTGGTAACGAGTTGTCACTCTATGCCACCTCAGCCCGCACTTTTGAGGCGCTTTGCGCCCACCAACCGGCTCGGCGCCCCCCTCCCTGCCCGTTCCCCGCGCCGCGGGGAGAGCGTGATACCGCAATCGCGGAGCCTCACCGGACTCACGTCCCCGACGACGAGGTTCCCGGGCAGGGTCGGTTCAGGCAGAGAAACCGGCCGCGTGCGTTCGGCGCCGGCTTTCGCGCATCGGCGGCAGGCGGGTTCGTCACGGCGGATCGGCTGCTGGACACTGATCGCAGCGGCCTTGCTCGCCGCGGACGCGCGTCGGGAGGTTCAGGCCGGCGCTTCGAATGACCTTCGCGCGACCGTTGTGTCCCGTGTGAACCAGGAGTATCCGGGATTGTTCGACCTGTACAAGCACCTGCACGCGCATCCCGAGCTTTCGTTCAAGGAAGAGCAGACCGCGGGGCGCGTTGCCGGGGAGTTGAGGAGCCTCGGTTTCGACGTGACGGTCAAGGTCGGCGGCCACGGACTGGTGGGGGTGTTGAAGAACGGGAGTGGTCCGGCGGTGCTGGTTCGGACCGATCTTGATGCGTTGCCGGTGAAGGAGCAAACCGATCTCCCGTATGCGAGCAAAGTCACGGCGGTGGATGAACACGGCCAGGAAGTGGAGGTCATGCACGCCTGCGGACACGACGTGCACATGACGGTGTTCGTTGGCGTGGCGCGATTGTTGGCCCGGCTCCAGGACCATTGGAAAGGCACGCTCGTCATGATTGGCCAGCCCGCAGAAGAGAGGGGCGCCGGTGCGCGAGCGATGATCAAGGACGGATTGTTCACGCGATTTCCCAAGCCGGACTATTGTCTCGCCCTTCACGTGAAGCCGGACCTGCCGGCGGGGTCGGTCGGCTGGGTCGAGGGTTACGCCCTCGGGAATGTGGACTCGGTGGACGTGACCATTCGCGGCGTTGGCGGTCACGGCGCCTGGCCCCACCGGACCAAGGATCCCGTCGTGCTCGCGGCGGAGACCGTCCTCGCGTTGCAAACCATCGTCAGCCGGGAAATCGCGCCCGGCGAACCGGCGGTCGTGACCGTCGGGTCGATCCACGGAGGCGCCAAACACAACATCATTCCCGACGAAGTGAAGCTGCAGTTGACATTGCGCTCTTATACGGACGAAGTGCGCCAGCAGACGATTGCGGCCGTCAACCGCATCACTCGCGGCCTGGCGCAAGCGGCGGGGATTCCGGAAGACCGACTTCCCGTCGTCACCGTGAGAGACGAATTCACGCCGGCGACTTACAACGATCCCCCTCTCACCCGGCGTGTCGCCGCCGCGCTCAAAGCCTGGCTCGGCGATGGCAATGTTGTCGCGGCGAAGCCGGTCATGGGAGGCGAGGACTTCAGTGAGTACGGCCGCACGAAGGACAAAATCCCCATCTGCCTGTTTTGGCTTGGCGCGATCACGGCCGAGTCCGTCCGGGAAAGTCTGAGGACTGGAAAGTCACTGCCATCTCTGCATTCCAGCCAATTCGCGCCCGACCCGGAACCGACGATCAAGACCGGTGTCACCGCCATGACCGCCACCGTGCTGGACCTGATGGGAAAACCGTGAGGAGGCGGTGTGTCGCATGGAAAGGTTGTTCGTCTATTCTCGTCGGTTCAAATGGAGAAAGGAACGGGACGGCGAGGCGTGGATTCGGGTCCCGGCTTGAGTTCGGGAGCCGGCGACTTTGTAGCTGCACGCCGCGGCGGAAAAGTATAGGGCTAACTGCATGCGAATGATCGGGCACCTGGAAACCGAGTCCGGCGCACGGACGTTCAGCGACTATCTGTACGCCGAGGGCATCGGGAACGAGCTCGAGCAGGAACGGAACGGGAAGTGGGCTCTGTGGATCCAGGACGAAGATCATATCGTGGCGGCCAAGGAACTGCTGGAACAGTATCACGCCCATCCGGCGGACCCGAAGTACAAGGAAGCGCAACGCATTGCCCGCGAGAAGAAGGAACGCGAAGAGCAGGAGAACGAAGCCGCACGGAAAAGGTTTTTCGACAGCCGCCGAATTTTTCCCGCCGGTATCGCGGGCATCGGCGCGCTGACAGTCGTGCTCGTTGCCCTTTGCGTGGCGGTCGGCGTTTTTTCGAGCCTCGGAACAAACACTGCATTCATCCAGCCGCTGTCTATCGCCGAGTATTTCATCGACGGCCAGTACGCGGTGCGAAGAGGATTCCTGCCAGAGGTTCAACGCGGAGAAATCTGGCGGCTCGTGACGCCAATATTCATTCATTTCGGCGCGATACACCTTTTCCTCAACATGTGGTGGCTCCTCGACCTCGGCACCATGGTCGAGAGACGGCAGGGGTCCTGGCGGCTTGCGTTGCTGGTGCTGGTCATCGCCATTCTGTCCAATGTGGCCGAATACTACATGGGGAAACCCAACTTCGGCGGAATGTCCGGCGTGGTTTACGGACTGATCGGCTATATCTGGATGCGCGGAAAGCACGATCCCGGCTCCGGTCTGTACCTGCACAGCACCGCCGTGACGATGGCTGTGATCTGGTATTTTCTCTGTCTTGCCGGCCTCGCCGGGAATATCGCCAACACGGTTCATACCGTGGGCTTCGCGGTCGGCCTTGCGTGGGGGTACCTCTCAGCGGTCGTCGCCTTGCGCCGCTGAGGCTTGCGGGAACGCCCGCATCACGCCCGAGGTTATCTCCGGCCAGCCACCGCGGTTTCCCGGGCGGATAGTGAGATCAAATCGAGCAGGATGCGCTTTGACTCTTTGAGGGTGAAATCGACGGCCGGGGTTTTTTCTTCCGCCTCGGCGCCGACTGCGTCTTCTGCCGACAGCGCCGGTGCTTCCGGTTGCACGACGTCGTTTGTCCGTGCGACCGGTGGAGGCAGGCCCGGGAGTTCCACCTGTTTGAGGGTCAGTTCGTAAACCTTCTCCTCCGGATCCGGACGTGACTTCCGTTCCTGCTTGCGCTTTTCCAGGCGCTCTTCGTTTTCCTTCTTTTCCTTCCGTCGCGCCTCCTCGTTCAATGACACGGTCTTGTCGGCGAGGAATTTTTTGTAGATTTCGATGTCTTCCTGAAGATAGGCGAAGTCCTTGTCCGCGGCGATGCGTTCCTCGGAGCGTTTTCGCAGTTCCGGCAGGAGCGGCGGCGTGCGGTTCACCTTCTCGTATTTCGCGCTCGGGATGGTGTCCCAGGCCATTGGATTGTCCAAAGACGCCTCACCGACTTCGGCGTGGTTGTTGAACGAAGGCAACACAATGTCCGGCGTCACACCTTTCAACTGAGTGGAGGAGCCATTGGCGCGATAGAATTTGCGGATGGTGATCTTGAGCGCGCCGGGATTGTTGGTGGTGGCCCGGTCGCTGGCGAGCTGGACGTAAGGCTCCAATTGCAGGAGCGATTGTACGGTCCCTTTGCCGTGCGTGGACGTGTCCCCCACAATCAGCGCCCGGCCATAGTCCTGGAGGGCGCCGGCGAGGATTTCCGAGGCCGACGCGCTGGAGCGGCTGGTCAGCACGATCAGCGGTCCGTCGTAAAGCACGGAGGGATCGGGATCGTCGTCCACAATCACCTTGCCACCGGCGTCCCGGACCTGGACGACCGGGCCTTCCTTGATGAAAAGTCCGGTGAGATTAATGGCTTCTTCGAGCGAACCGCCGCCGTTGCGCCGCAGGTCAAGGATGATGCCGGTGACCTTCTCGGCGGTGAGCTTCCTGATCAATCGCGCAACGTCTTCGGTCGTGCTCTTGCGTGACGCGCGCCCGTTTTTGTTCGGCACGTCGAAGCTGGCGTAGAAAGACGGCAGGTCGATAACGCCCAGCCGCGTCAGCTTCCCGTCTTTGTCGCACGCCTCGATGACCTTGGCCCTGGCTTCTTCGTCTTCCAGTTTGATCTCATCGCGAACCAGGGCCACGTTGACGCGCCGGGAAGGATCGGCGGCGTCCACAGGGATAAGGGTCAGTCGGACCGTCGTGTCCTTCGGACCGCGGATCATCTCGACGACCTTACTCAGTTTCATGTCCACCACGTCCACCGGCTCGTTGTCGCCCTGGGCCACCGCCACGATCCGGTCGCCTGGCTTGATCTGGTTGCTGCGCATGGCGGGGCCCGGCTTGAGTTCCTTGACCTTGCAATAACCGTCCTCAGACTGCAGCAGCGCGCCGATGCCAAAGAGCGAAAGATTCATTGACATCGCAAAGTTCTCGAGCGTCTTCTTGTCGAGATAGTCCGAGTGTGGATCGTAAACACGGGTGAGCGCGGACAAATAAACCTGCAGCACATCGCCGCCGTCCACTTCGCGCCAGGCGCGCAGGATCCGCGCATACCGCCGGGCGATGTTCTTGATCACTTCATCGGGCAAACCGCCGGGGTGCGTCGGGGCGGCCGTTTCCACCTTTTCATCCGGCTTCTTCA
>DATEKZ010000677.1:0-3473 GCA_035277185.1 Verrucomicrobiia bacterium | reverse complement strand
CCAGTACCAGCCGGAATCCGTCCAGACCCAGCGCCCGCCATCACAATAGGGCCGCCAGCCGGAATTGACCACGGCAACGGTTGGTTGCCAGCACCAGCCGTAATCGGACACTTCGACCCAGTTTCCGTAGGGAGACAGGGCACTGTGAAAATAATTGTAAGTAATCTGCTGCGGTGGCTGTTCCGACGGAGCCGGTGTAACCTGCTCAGGCTCGGCCGGTGTGCTGACATTCGTTGGCGCGGCCTGGGCCGCGATCTGCGCGGAGGCCGTTGCTTGCGCTTCAGGATTGACCTCCACGGCGGGCGTGTGGTGATTCGAGGCCGCCTGGTCCCGCATGGCCTGGCTGTGGCGCACCATCGCGGAGACGACCTGTGCGGAAAGTCCGAGATCGTGCAGGTAAAGAATCTCCTCAACCTTCAAGTTATAGTTCGCAGACGAGTTTTCGATATACGCCAGCAACACATCATCGCCCACGCTGGCCTGGGCCAGTTGAACGATTTCTTCCACTCCCGACGAGAGGGTCGGAGGCGCGGTTATGGGTTTGGCCACAGGTTCGGGGGAAACGGCGATGACGTTCGTCGCCGGTGGCGCGTTGGTTGCCACGGCTGCCGGGACGCCATTGGCGGTGGTGGCCGCAGTGGCCTTCGGTTCCTCCTCGCATCCCGACAAGAGAGTCGTCCCTGCCAGTGCCATCGATGGCATCAGTGCTTTAAAGAAAGGGGTTTTCATAGCGTCGCTCCTTCACTCGATACGTGTCTGCGCACAAATAAGTCCTGCAAAAGTCCACCGGAGTCCTGTCCCGAAAAACTCTGAACCTGCTGCCAGGAAACCTGAATTCCGGGTCAGATCCGGGTGTTCCCGGCTGGTAATGTTGTTCCGGTTGTTCATAGCTCTTCGGGCACTGCATTGCGATTCAATTCATCTTATAGACTGAATTAGTCCCGACGCTATTCAGGGCCGCGGAATCCCAGGTTTTGCGGTCACCTTACGGCGAAAACCGGGGTTGTCAAAGGCTCCTTCAGAGCCGCCGAGAGCCGGCCTTTGAAAAACGTTGCGGCTGGTTTTGAACTTCTTCAGATTAACGAAGCCCCGCGGAGAGATGGCTGAGTGGTTTAAGGCGCACGCCTGGAAAGCGTGAGTACCTAAACAGTACCGGGGGTTCGAATCCCCCTCTCTCCGCCAAACCTTGTTCGTCACCGAATGCATCTTTCGGGCGCACCTTTTCCGGCCTCGTTCCCCCTTTTCCGTTGACCCCGGTTTGAGCGGCTTGAAAGACTCACCGCGCCATGCGTTCAAAGGGTCCAGGGTTTGTCGCCATTTTGAGTGCGGCCATTCTGTCCGGCTGCCTCTTTCAATCCTCGAGTTTCGCAGCAGGAAAGGCCCAACACATCGTGGTTGTCGTCTGGGACGGAATGCGCCGCGACTTTGCCACCCGGGAAAACGCTCCCACCCTGCATCAGCTCATCGAGGAAGGCGTCTTCTTTCAGAATCACCATCCGGTTTACCCGAGCACGACGGAGGTCAATGGCACCGCCATCGCCACCGGCGCGTATCCGGCCAGCAGCCGTATCGTCGCGAATACCGAGTACCGGCCGGAAATCGACCCGCGGAAACCGGTCGGCACGGAGTCGCTGGACGCGGTGCGCAAAGGCGATCTCCTCGCGCGCGGCCATTACGTGAACATGCCGACGCTGGCGGAGATTCTTCGCGCGAACGGGCGCAAGTCGGCGATCGCCGGCACGAAGCCGGTCGTCCTGCTTCACGATCGCGCCGCGCGCGTAGATGACGCGATGGGAGTCAACGTGTACGAAGGGCGCACCCTGCCCTCCTGGCTGCACGTGGCGCTCACCAACGCGCTCGGTCCATTTCCAGAAGCAGGCACGAACAAAATCGACCGTGATCTTTGGACCACGCGCGCGCTGGTGGAACAGTTGTGGAAAGACGGCGTGGCATCGTTTTCCCTGCTCTGGCTGGCCGAACCGGACTACTCACAACACGCCACCAGCCCCGGGACCGAACAATCCCTCGCCGCCATCCGAAGTTCCGATCGTAATCTCGCCCTGGTCCTGGACAAATTGAAAGAGAAAGGGGTGTACGCTGAAACCGACGTCTTCATCGTTTCGGATCACGGCTTTTCGACCGTCGAACGTGGAGTCGATCTCGTCGCCATTCTAAACACCCATGGCTTCAAGGCGGCCCGTCAGTTCAAAAGCCAGCCGGCGCCGGGTGACATTCTCGTCGTCGGCGGAAGTTCCGTGCTTTTCTACGTCATCGGCCATGACACGGAAACGATCGAGCGGCTGGTTGACTTCCTCCAGCGCCAGGATTACGCCGGTGTCCTTTTTACCCGCAAGCCGTTCGATGGAACGTTCACGCTCAAAGAGGCGCGGGTCGATTCGCCGGAAGCACCCGATGTCGTTCTCTCGCTGAGATGGACGAATGCGCGAAATCCCGGCGGCATCGAGGGCGCGGGCGGCGTGGAGGTTGACACGGCGGTCATTGAAGCCCGCAAAGAGGCGGTTGCCGCGGGGCAACGCTATGGAACGCACGGCACGCTCAGCCCATTCGACATGCGGAACACGCTCGTCGCGGCAGGGCCGGATTTCCGGCGCGGTTTTGTCAACCGGTTGCCGTCAGGAAACGTCGATGTCGCGCCGACCATTCTTTGGATCCTCGGGGTCAAACCGCCCAAACCGATGGATGGACGGGTGCTGAGCGAAGCGCTGACGATTGCCGGGCCTGCGGTAGGCGCGGCGAAAGCCACACGCATCGAAGCCACGAACCGGCAGGACGGGCTGGTCTGGCGGCAGTACCTGAAACGCACCGAGCTGAACGGCGTCATCTATCTCGATGAAGCCAACGGCGCCGCGACGCTCGACTAAACCGGACGGCGGATGGAAGCTTGGCGATTGAAAGGCCCGCTGTATTCGATAGGATGAATGCGGCTTGTGAAGCAGAACCAAAAGCGCACCACTGCGGTCCGCGGACGATCACCCTCCCGAGTTCCTTTCTGGAGTGCGTGGCTCACGATCGCGGCTCTGGCGGCAGGCGGGGCATTGATTGCCCTCAAGTTCGCGGGATCCCGGCCGGCGCCGATCAAATCGGGCACGGCCGCGGGCGGGCGCGAAGGCATTTCCACAAACGCGTCCGCCACCGCGACTCGCCCCCCTGAAACCGGCGTTGTCGGCCTCGACGCCGAATTCGTTGACGCGGACAAAGCCCTGGAATATCTGAACCGCGGAAACGAGATGTTGCGCAGGGGAAAGATCGACGAGGCGGCCGCGCTCTATGCCGCGGCGGTGAAAATTACGCCGGACGACGAGGACGCGCATTACAACCTGGCGCTGGCGCTGGCAAAGCAAGGCAAGCTCGATGAGGCCCGGAAACACTACGAAGAAGCGCTTCGCATTTACCCCGACTACAGCGAAGCCCACAATAATCTGGGGAACTTACTGGTCGGCCAGGGTCGTCTC
>DATEKZ010000676.1:0-6170 GCA_035277185.1 Verrucomicrobiia bacterium | reverse complement strand
ATTGCAAGCCGACGAATCTCAACCGCGAAACACGCGAAATACGCGAACACGAAAGCAACGCCGGCCCGCGTGCAAATCCTCAGCCTGGTTCTTCTTGCGAATGTCCTCAGGCGGGATGCCCGTGGTCGCATCCGTCCTGCAATCCCCGCGAATCGTCGCAGCCGACGCGATTGTCGGACCGCGGCCATTCTGGCCGCAGCGCGCACGATCGCCAGGAAGCCGTGCGCCGCTCGGATTCGGCGGTGTTGCTGCGCCCTGCAAGGGCGCGGTCCCATCCAGTGTCCGCCGCGCTGCGTCCATTGGTGTTCATCCCTGATTCCCTTTCGCGTGGTCTGCGTGTTTCGCGGTGCAAATTGGATGTAAGAAACCTCCGACGGTTTGCGATGAAGCGTGTGAAGGCTGTTCTCGTGGACGAACAACAAACCGGCGGCGGGCGCCGCTGACACGACGCAACGGGCTTCAACAGAAAGCAAAACCATGAAGACTATGCTCGCACTCGCCGCCGTCCTCGTCACTACCACCGTCGCCACCCATGCGCAGGTTGTCCGCGGCTACTACCGCAGCAACGGCGCTTACGTGATGCCCTACTACCGCACCCCGGCCAACGGCATCCCCTACGACAACCTGAGCTATCGCGGTTATCCGTCGCAGCAAAGTGAGTGACAAAGCCACGAGCCGGCTGATGACGGAGTTCATGCGCCGCTGGCGCGACGACGAGCCACGGGCCAAGGCGTGGCGCGAAGCGCAGGTGGCATTGTTGCGTTCGAAGGATTACGCGAGCCCGTTTTTCTGGGCGGCATTCACGCTGACGGGCCAGTCGGAGTAAACCGCTCGACTGGCCAGTCCACCGCGCCTCCCTGAGATTTCACGATGTTGGTCGAGTCGCACCGCCACACAACCGGTATGCAACGAGGCAGGTGTATCTCCCGGCGCCGCGCGAGGTTCGGCACCCCTGCAGCCTGAAAGGCCGCGCGCCGTTACCCTGCCCGGTTTGGATATTTCGGTTTCTTCGGTTTCTGTGGCGGGTGTTGCTTGATCTCTTTCAGCACTTCCTTGATGGCGCGTTCGAGTTGCGGGTCGCTGCCCTTCGCCATTTCGCCGGGATCGTCCACGACTTCAATATCAGGATCGACCCCGTAGCCTTCGATGATCCACTCGCCTTTCGGATCGTAGATACCAAAGGTCGGCACGGTCACGTTGCCTCCGTCAATCAGCGGCGGCGCGCCCGTAATGCCGATCAATCCGCCCCATGTCCTCATGCCGATCAGCGGTCCGAGTTTCGCCTGCTTGAAATAGAACGGAAAACAGTCACCGCCGGAGCCGCTCCAGCCGTTGATCAGCATCGCCTTGGGTCCGAAGTGCGCGATAGGCGGCCAAGTCCAGTCTTGTCCGTCGCGTACGCCCCAGGAGTTCTTGAGCGGCCGGCCGAGCAGTTCGACGAAGCGGTCGGGAATCTGTCCGCCGCTGTTGAACCGTTCGTCGATGATCAGGCCATCCTTGTCGATTTGGCCGCGCCATTGGCGGACGAGTTCGTTCTGTCCGTTTTGGCCGGTATCCGGCACATAGACGTATCCAATTTTGCCGTCGCTGGCTTCCTCGACCTTGCGCCGGTTTTCGTTGATCCAGGCGAGGTGTCGGAGGCGCGCTTCACTGCCGAGCGTTTGGACGAGGACTTCGCGCGCGCCGTCCATGGTCGGCTCGTCGTTCACCGTGAGCAGGACGGGTTTGTCGGCCAGACCTTGAAAGGCGGCCCACGGGTCCTGACTCGTATCGATGGGCGCGCCATTCACGGCAAGGAGGTAATCGCCTTCACTAAGATTGGTGATGCCGGGCCGGCGCAATGGCGAGCGCACTTCGCTGTCCCACGGCGCGGGATCGATGATCTTCTTAATGCGATAGGCGCCGTTTTCGAATGAGAAATCGCAGCCGAGGTAGCCGACGCCGCGAGAGGGCGCGTTCTCGACGTCGCCACCGCCGCGATAGGTGTGCGAGGCGTTCAACTCCGAGATCAGTTCGCCGATGACGTAGTTGACGTCCCAACGCGTGACGGCGTCGACGAGCAACTTGGCGTAGCGTTCGCGCATCTCGCTCCAATTCACTCCGTGCATGGCGGGGTCGTAGAAGTAATCGCGTTGCAGCCGCCAGGCATCGCCGAAAATCTGCCGCCACTCGGCCACCGGATCGATCGCCGCCTCGAAGCTTCCGGTGTCGATCTTCTTCTCCATTTTCTGACTCTCCTTCGGCTCGACGATCGAGTAAGTGCCGTCGTTCCACGCGAGCATCTTGTCGCGTTTGGCGGAGACCTGGAAACCGTCGGCGTTGTCGAGGACGGTTTTTTCTTCGCGCTTCTCCAGATCATAAAAAATGATCGCGTTCTTTTCGTCGTTGGAGCCGACGCGCGGCAAACGGCGATAGAGCAATTTGCCCGAAACGGCTTGAAGGCTCGCGAAACGGCCCGCCTTCGGTGGAAGAATCACCATCCTTTGCTCAAAGCCTTCGATGTCAACTCCGACAGGTTTCGGTTTTTCGTCCTTCTTTTTGTCGTCTTTCTTCTCGTCCTTTTTGTCTTCGGATTTGGCTTCGTCCTTTTTCTGGGGTTTCTTGTAGTCTTCCTTCTTATCTTCGACGGCCAGCCTCTCCCTCTCCTCCTCGAACGAGGAGAGGGCCGGGGTGAGGAGTCGATTCGCCCTTGCTTGAACAAGACTTTTCTTGTCCGGTTTTTCGCCATCCTTCTTTTCATCCGGCTTCTCGTCCTCCTTCTTCTTTTCGTCGGCTTTATCCTTCTTTTCCTTGTCACTCTCCTCTTCGTTGCGTGGAGCCAGCGGCGAGGCGACGTCTTTTCGTAGCGGCACGGCCGCGAGGTTCTGGCTGTTCGCGTAGATGAACGCCCAGTCGTGCTCGCTGTAGGTGGGACTGAACGTGCGGTCCGTTCGGAAGTAGAGATACTTTCCGTCCGGGTCGAATACCGGAGACTCATCGTTGTAGAAGCCGGAGGTGACCTGGTGGCGTTCGCTGTCCTTCGTGTCATGGAGGACGATGGCGGTGTGCTGGTTCTCCAGGTCGCGCTGATAGGCCAGCCATCGACTGTCTTCCGACCAACTGACCGTGAATCCGTTCAAGTCGCCGTGATACATCCAGAGCTGGCGGTCGATCTCTTTCGTCTCCTTCGCGTCGAAATCATAGAGGTGAATCCTCATGGCCTGATCGATGAAGACGATCTTTTTGCTGTCGGGCGACCAATGCGGCTTGTAGCGATAGCCCGCGCCGAGCTTCGTCAGCGTCCGCTCCTCGCCGGCGCCTTCGGCGTTGCGAACGGTCAATTCGTACTCACCGGTCTTGTCGCTGAAGAACGCGACGAGTTTGCCGTCGGGCGACCACGCCGGATAACGCTCGGCAATTCCGGAAGTGCGGGTGACGTTGCGAATGACCCCGTGCTCCGCGGGCGCCGAGAAGATTTCGCCACGTGATTCGAACAAAGCCCGCTTGCCGCTCGGCGACACGCTCGCGTTCTGGATCAGGCTCGTGACCTTTTCGACACGGGGCTTCAACGTGGCCAGGTCGGTGACCACCTGGATATCGACGGCGTGATGCTTTTCGGTCGCGAGATCGAGAAGGTAAAGCCGGCCGCCGTTTTCGAAGATGAGATCGTTCGGGCCGACACTTGGGAAATGGACGTCGTAGTCCTTGAACTCGGTCACCTGGCGGAACTTGTTCTTCTTTGTGTCGTAGGCCCAGATGTTCGCACGCTTGGCGCCATCGCGGTCGGACAGAAAATACATCGTGTCATCGTGCCACATCGGTTGAGCGTCATTGGCGTCGTTCTTCGTGACGTTCTTCGCCGAAAGCTTCTCCAGATCGAAAAGCCAGATGTCCGGGTTCATGCCGCCGCGGTAACGTTTCCAGGTGCGGAAATCGACGCTGATGGTGGTGAACGCAAGCGTTTTGCCGTCCGGCGAGATCGCGCCGAATTCACCGTAAGGCACTGGAAGTTTCTCCGGGTGCCCGCCATCCAACGACACCTTGTAAAGCTGATTGAAGCGGTCCTTCTGACTCGTCATCGAGGTGGCGTACAGGATGTGTTTGCCGTCGGGATACCAACCCAGCACACGATCGGGCGCCCCATGATGGGTGATGCGTCGCGGGAGACCACCCGTCGAAGGCACGACATAGATGTCGAGATTGCCATCGTAGTTTCCGCTGAACGCGATGAGCGAGCCGTCGGGAGAAAATCGCGGAAACGATTCCTCGCCGCGCGGCGAGCTGAGGCGGGTTGAGACGCCGCCGGACCTGGGCGCCACCCAGATGTCCCCGGCATAAACGAAGGCAATCTGTGTCGCCGACACGTCCGCGTAACGCATCATGCGTGCGTCGATACGGTTGGTGCGGGCCGTCGCAAGGTCGGCGGCGATGGACGGTGAAACAAGGGCGAGCGTGAGAAAGGCAGCGGGCTGGAAGGCGATCGAGTTCATGGTTGGTTGATGATTCAGCAGGTTTGGGAACTATTGCGAGCCGAATTCGACCACGGGACAGAGCGGTTCAGTTCGAGTGCCGGCTACGGGAACTGCCCGAACCATGGCTTCGTCGGGGCTGCTGCGCCGGGGACGGGGGCGGTCCCAAACTGCGCGGACCGCGCGACGTCCCGGCGCGCAGCGGTTCCGAACCGGCGGGATGCGTAGAAGTTTTTTCAACCTATCCGGATGCGGACGCGCTGCGGCCTGGAAGGCCGCGGTCCGAACGAGTCAATCCCCTGTCCAAAAACCGCGCGTCCGGTGGATTCCAGAGCCTTGTGCTGTCGGGGCTGCTGCGACCGAGGGACCGGTCGCGCTCCGAGGCGTCCGTTTGGCTCTCCGCAGCACGTTGACAGCACGAGGCCGGTGTTATACGTCATGCCCATGACCGCTTCGCTAATCCCTTCCATCGGCCCGCTCCTCCTTCTCAGCTTGCTCGGCTCAAGTTTGGAATCCGACGGCGGCGACTGGCCGCACTGGCGCGGGCCGGACCTGAATGGCATCTCGCGGGAGAAAGTCACTGCTTCCTGGCCTGCCGAAGGACCGAGACAACTCTGGAAAGCCTCCGTCGGAATCGGGTTCTCGTCCGTGGCCGTGGCGCAGGGACGCGTCTTCACGCTGGGGAACAAGGACGAAACCGACACGGTTTATTGCTTCGACGCGGAGACCGGCAAAGAATTATGGACGCACGCATACCTCTGCCCGATCGACCCGAAGTACTACGAAGGGGGGCCGGGTTCGACACCGACCGTGGAGGGCGGCCGGGTTTACACCCTGAGCAAGCGCGGGCATCTGTTTTGTTTCGAGGCCGCCGCCGGCACCGTGATATGGCAGAAGAACCTGATGGAGGAACTCGGCGTCAAGAAGCCGGAATGGGGTTTCGCCGGTTCGCCGCTCGTCGAGGGAAATCTGCTCGTCCTTAATCTCGGCGGCGCCGGCACGGCGATCGACAAGGCCACGGGCAAAATCGTGTGGACTTCGGACACCAACGCGGCCGGATACGCGACGCCTGTGCCGTTCACGGCCGGCGACGAACGATGCGTTGCCATTTTTTCCGGCAAAGCACTCGTTGGTGTCCGAGTGAAAGACGGCAGGGAACTTTGGCGACATCCCTGGGTGACGAAGTGGGACATCAACTCTGCCGACCCGATTCTGGTTGGCGACAAACTGTTCGTTTCCACCTTCGACCGCGGGTGCGCGCTGCTCCAGTTGACCGGCGTGGCGCCGAAAGTCGTCTGGGAGAACAAGAATATGGCCAACCACTTCAACAGTTGCGTTTATTTGAACGGTTTTTTCTACGGCATCGACGGAAACACCGACCAACCCGCGAAGGATTTGCGATGCGTTGACGGCAAGACCGGCGACGTGAAGTGGAAGTACGATGGGCCGGGCCTCGGCTCACTGATGGCCGCGGACGGCAAGCTGATCGTCCTGAGCGAGCGCGGCGAACTCGCCGTCGCGGAAGCTTCGCCGGACGCCTTCAAACCTCTGGCGCGCGCGCAGGTGCTCGGCGGGAAATGCTGGACAACACCCGTACTGGCGAACGGCCGCCTCTATTGTCGCAACGCCCGGGGCGATCTGGTGTGCCTGGACGTGCGGACAACGGGTTCGTAAATCGGAAGTTTGACGAGCGCTCGCCCTCACCCCGGCCCTCTCCCCCGA
>DATEKZ010000675.1:0-13746 GCA_035277185.1 Verrucomicrobiia bacterium | reverse complement strand
CACGGTGTTCGCGGAGTTCAACACGGGTCTGTTGCTGGACACCGACGGCTTGTATCACTGGACGAATAGTCCTGCGCTGGCGGACGCGCGGAACAACGTGTGGGACGTGGCGACCAATACGGCCAACGCGAACGGGGACTTTGTGTTCAGCGAAGTGAACCGGACGAACACGGTGGAAGCGGCGTTGCTGGGCGGGATCAGTTACACCAACGACGTGGCGGGACTGGACCCGCGACCGCAGCCGGGTAGTCCACTGCTGGCCCACGCGCTGCCGGGCGCCCCGGTGCCCGTTACTTATCGCGGGGCCTTCTCCGGTCCGACCGATAACTGGGCCGATGGTTGGACAGCCCTCTCCTCCGCAGGATATCTCAAACCGGCGAGCACGCCGCAACCTTCGAATCTGGTCATAGTGACCAACGACATTGGTGCGGGGACGACAGTGACGTGGAATGCGACGAACACGTATTTGCTGAACACGATTGTATATGTGCAGACCAACGCGACGCTGACGATCGAACCGGGCACGGTGATCAAGGGCGGGACCAACGCGGCGAATCTGATTGCGCGGCCGGGCATTCCGAACCTGGTGTCGGCGTTGTGGGTGACGCGAGGCGGCAAGCTGTATGCGACGGGCACGGTGGACAAGCCGATCATCTTCACGATGGAAGGCGACGACGTGAACGACGCGGACGACATTCCGCCGACGGTGACGGGTCGATGGGGCGGGGTGGTAATGATGGGCCGGGCCGCGGTCAACTCGGCGTTCTACATCACCGGCAATGGGGCCAGTCCGGTCTTTGACGTGTATGAAGGGGTGGCCATTGATCCGGTGAATGGGCCGGAAATCGAGCACATGTTTGGCGGCAGCGACGACGCGGACAGTTCGGGAGCGTTGCGCTACGTGTCGATCCGGCATACGGGCAGCCAGTTTGCGCAGGACAAGGAATTGAACTCGTTGACGATGGGTGGGGTGGGCAGCGGGACGATCATCGAGTATGTGGAGAGCTATGCCAGTTCGGACGACGCGTTTGAATGGTGGGGCGGGACGGTGAGCGCCCGGCATCTGGTGGCGGCGTTCTGCGAAGACGACGATTTCGACACCGACCAGGGTTATCGTGGAACCAACCAGTTCTGGTTCGGGATCAAGCCGCCGTGGAACGGGAGCGCGGACAGCCGCGGGTTGGAGAGCGACGGGGATACGAGTCAGACGATCCTGGGAGACCGGCAGCCCTTCAGCCAGTGGACGGTGCATAACGCGACGTTGATCGGGCGGGGGACCAACAACGTGAGTTTCGGAGGCGGCCGAGGCTGGAACGCGCGGGACGAGGCGGCGCCCAATGTGTTGAACACGGTGTTCGCGGAGTTCAACACGGGTCTGTTGCTGGACACCGACGGCTTGTATCACTGGACGAATAGTCCTGCGCTGGCGGACGCGCGGAACAACGTGTGGGACGTGGCGACCAACACGGCCAACGCGAACGGGGACTTTGTGTTCAGCGAAGTGAACCGGACGAACACGGTGGAGGCGGCGTTGCTGGGCGGGATCAGCTACACCAACGACGTGGCGGGACTGGACCCGCGACCGCAGCCGGGCAGTCCACTGCTGGCCCATGTGCTGACAGGGGCGCCGGTGCCTGTTACTTATCGCGGAGCGTTCTCCGGCCCGTCCGACAACTGGGCTGATGGCTGGACCGCCCTCTCGTCCCTGGGCTATCTGAGCGAAGCGACTCAGGCACCAGCGATCTTCCTTAGCGCCGCAGCAAGCGGCGGCAACTTCAACCTGAGTTGGAATAGCGGCAGCGGTCCTTTCACCATCCAGAAGAAGGCCAGTCTCTCGGATGCCGAATGGGTGGACGTGACGACTGTGGCGAATACGAATTCCGCGGCGGTCGTCATCGAAGGTCAGAGCGGCTTCTTCCGGATAGTGGGCCAGTGATCCTGGAGAGACTGAACCGTGATGAAGGGAGGTCCGAGCATAAATCAGGCGACTTTCGGCAGGACGTGATCGGGCAACGAAGCAGGGTGGCAATCAAGCCATCGCAAATCACTCGATCGTTTACCGCGGGTCAGGAGCTGTGGGAATCTTCCGGGCGCATCGCACGGGGCCGGATTCCCAGCTCGGCCAGCTTCTCTCGCATCTTCAGGCGAGTCACCCCGAGCCAGCGAGCCGCCTGCGCCCGGTTTCCATTCACCGAGCAGGTCTTTCCACCTTTGAGCGCCAATGCATCGCTGACTTCCGCCTTCGATCAGGTTCGCGACGGCGTGGCGCCGAATGAGATGGTGGGGATCATCTTCTCCGTCCCCCTGGGCCGAACGATGGAACGGGCGAATTACCGCGCCAGCAAACAACTCCGCGAACAGATGAGGCTCCGGGTCAAGCAGCAGGAGGAACTCGTCATGCGCGAGATTTCCGATGCCCTTCATACAGCACGGGCCAGCCTCGAACGCGCCTCTCTGACCCGACGCGCCCGCGAATTCGCTCAACAAGCGCTCGAAGCGGAGGAGCGCAAACTGGCCGGCGGCAAGAGCACCGTTTTCTTTGTGCTCCAGCTTCAGGGCGATCTCGCAAGCGCCAAATCCGCGGAACTCCGCGCGAAGGCCGACTACAACAGGGCGCTGTCCCAGCTTGCCTTCGCAGAAGCCAGAACGCTCGAAAGGAGCAGGATCTCACTTGAACTCAAATGAGTTCGAGGGAGACCGCGCCGGGGCGACGTTGATGCGATTGCCTGGGAAGTCCAAAAACACGTCGAAGAAAAAACGACTGCTCTTGAAGGATTGTCTTTCATCTTCGGCCGAATCCCGTCAAATGACGGATCGTGTTTCACATCGGCGGCCGTTCGCTGAACTACGACACATGAAGCTACTTTTCTCATCATACTGGGCGATGACCTGCCTGTGGATCTTTTCCGCAAAAGCAGAAGCACCGAAGTTGATTGTCGCGATTCTGGTGGACCAGCTGCCGTACGAATACCTGGAACGTTTTCACGACGAGTTCACGACGAACGGGTTCAGAATCTTTACCGAACGGGGCGTTTTTATGACCACCGCCCGGTACGATTACTTTCCCACGGTGACCGCACCGGGTCATGCGAGCGTTTTCAGCGGCTCGGCGCCCTGCGGACATGGAATTATCGCCAATGAATGGTTCGACAAACGGACACGGAGAGTCGTCTATTGCGTCGAGGATCCCTCGGCAAGCGGCGTGGGAACCACGACGACCGAGGGAGACGTGTCGCCCCGCAACCTCGTTGGCGCGACCTTTGCCGACCAATTGCGTCTGCGTTATCGCTCCAGGGTGGTTGGCATCTCGATGAAAGATCGCGGGGCCATCCTGCCCGCCGGAAAGAAGCCGGCCGGCGCGTTCTGGTTTGAACTGAAGAGCGGCAGGTTTGTAACCAGCACCTATTACATGCGGGAATTGCCGGAGTGGGTGAAGCAATTCAACGAACGCAAGCGCGTCGCAGAGTTCGCGGGCGCGACCTGGAATCGGTTGCTGGACCCGAAATTCTACATTTATCCAGACGTTGGAGCGGGAGAGGGCAGGCTTTCGGGCGAGACGAACTCGACATTTCCCCATACGGTGATTCTCTCAAAGGAGACGGGCTACGAACACATCATGCCGACTCCCTATGGCAACGAGCTTCTTGCGGAGTTCGCCAGGGCCGCCATCGAAGGTGAGAAACTTGGCGAAGGGCCGCAACCCGACTTGTTGTGCGTCTCTTTCTCCTCGATCGACTCCTGCGGGCACCGATTCGGTCCGTATTCGCAGGAGGTGCAGGACATCACATTGCGGTTGGATCGTCAGTTGAACGAGTTCTTCAATTATCTGGATCAGAAAATCGGACTGGATCACGTGGCGATGATATTGACGGCCGATCACGGAGTGGCGCCGAATCCGGAGTTTGCGACTCAACAAGGAATGGACGGGCAACGCCTCAACGAGTCGGAATGGATGGTCGAATTAATGGGAAAACTGGACGAACGATTCGGTTCCGGAAAGTATTTCCTTTCGCCAAAAACATACGGGGGCAACCTGTATTTCAACCATGACACGTTGCAGGAAAAGTCACTCTCCCCTGCCGAAGTGTCTGCATTCATTCGTGAATGGGCGCTGTCCTCGGGTAAGGTCCAGGCTTGTTATTCCCGCGAACAACTACTCGATGGACGCGCGCCGGGACTGTCAGGCCAGTTGGTGCTCAATGGCTACCACGCCGAGCGTGGCGGAGACGTCGTGCTGGCACTGAAACCATTCGTCATTCCTTCTTCGTCCAAAACCGGCACCACCCATGGTTCCCCCTATAGTTACGATACTCATGTGCCGGTGCTCTTCTATGGTTCGGCGTTCAAGGCCGGCCGTTATGCAGACGAGTTTTACATTTCAGACATCGCCCCAACCCTCTGCGCGTCGCTGCGCATGGATGTTCCACCCGGTTGCATGGGCAAACCGTTCCTGAAAGCGCTGGTCCGCCCCTAAAGCCTTGCCGGGCCGAATTCGCCTGGTGCCCGTTCGCCTCTCGAATCACAATACGGCCGTTGTTCGCATGACCGAATCCAGGGGTAACACAGAACACATTCCTCGGAAAGGCGACGCCGTGCCGCTCTGGCAGCCGGTCCTGGTCGCGGCGCTTGCGGGCGGCATGGGTTGGGGCATCCGCGGCCAATACGGCCACGAAACCGGCGCCATGATCGCCGGCCTCCTCGTCGGACTCGTGCTGGTCTTGTTTTTTTGCCCGCGTGCGGATTCATTGCGCGCCGCGCGGGTGGTCGCATGGTGTACCATTGCGATGGGTTTCGGCGGCTCGATGACCTACGGTCAGACCGTCGGTCTC
This sequence comes from Verrucomicrobiia bacterium, assembly GCA_035277185.1. Lineage (GTDB taxonomy): Bacteria > Verrucomicrobiota > Verrucomicrobiia > Limisphaerales > AV2 > DATEKZ01. The sequence goes on along the minus strand of DATEKZ010000675.1, from coordinate 8,917 downwards.
ACGCACGATGCGCCGCTCACCGGCAACTGGGCTGCGCTCCGATGGGGCATGCTCGGCCTCGCGATCAAGGGCGGGATCTGGATCGGTTTTGCCGGCGCGTTCCTCGGCATGGGTCTCAGCGGCGTTCGCTACCGGCCGCGAGAAATGCTCCTCGTCATGCTCGGCCTGCTGGGCCTGTCCGCGCTCGGCATCTGGGCGCTCAACGAGCCTTTCGATCCCGTGACCAAGGTCCTGCCGCGAATCTACTTTTCCGACGACTGGCGCTGGGAACCCGGTGCCGACCTCAAGCCGCGCCGTGAAGTCTGGGGCGGACTCCTCTTCGCGCTCGCCGGTCTGATCGCCTACACCCGCTGGCGTCGCCGTGACTCGCTTGCCCCGCGTCTCGCGCTCTGGGGCGTCCTCGGCGGCGCGACGGGATTCCCGCTCGGGCAAAGTTTGCAGGCCTTTCACGCGTGGAATCTGGAACTCTTCCGCACCGGCGTTTGGGCCAGTCTCGATCCTCTGATCAACTGGTGGAACTTCATGGAGACGACCTTCGGCGCAGTAATGGGCGCCGCTCTGGGTCTCGGCCTCTGGCTGAACCGCCAACGAATCACCTCGGATTGCGATAAACTTCCACCTTCACTGGCGCCGATGATCGAGTGGCTGCTCCTTGCCGTGCATGTTGCCCTGCTTGTGGCGGTCGAGTTCATGGCCGTGCATTGGGTGGATGCCCTCTATGACTTCGGGCTTGTACTGGGCCTCATCCCCGTCGTCGCCGTCGCCGGTGGACGTTGGTGGCCCTATCTCGTGATGCTGCCCGTGACCGCGCTGCCCATCGCCGGCAAGACGCTGCGCCACCTTGCGTACAAGGAGCACGCGATTTCGTTGGTGGCCGGTTGGATACTCTACGTGGTTTTGCCGCTCGCCGTGACCATCGTTGGCGTCGTGATCTTCGCTCGTCCGTCTGCCCGACATCGGGAAGCGCGCACTTTTCTGCGCCCGGCCTTGCTGTTCGCCACGTGGCTTTACTTCGGCCTCAACTTCGCCTTCTTCCACTTCCCCTGGCCGTGGTCGGAATGGACCTCGCGCACTCCGAACGCCGTCGTGTTTGCCCTGTGCGCCATCGGGTTGACGGTCGCGGTCCGGCATACCCGTCCGCGCACCCGAATCCGAACGCTGAATTGAGGTTTCCGCGCTTCGGCCGTCCGGGCCGGGACCTGAACGACCTGGCCGTTGCGGTTTTGCCGGTCACACCGAACGAGACGACGCGGCGCCAATTGGGTTGTTAACCCGCCTTGAATTTGCGCTGATCGCCGCGGTAGAATCGTCCATGGCTGGAAAGGGCACGTCTCAACGAATTGAGATGGACTGGACAGAACTGCGTCTCCAGCCTGCCGGGCGGCCGCCTGTTCTGGTGTTTGCTGCTTTTTTGCTGGGTTTCATTTGTGTTCTCGGGACGGGAGTGACGGGGTCGGTTTTCGCGTGCGGTGTGCTGCTGGTAGCCGCCACGGTGTTGCTGGCCATGGGCGCCGTATCCGGCGGCGAACCGCTTCGAGTCAAAGCGGACAAAGAATGCGACGCCGAGGGAAACGCCACGGTCTTTACGTTGAGTCTCGGTATGGAGACGTTGGCGTTGGACCCTGGCAAACTGTGGGTCCAAGTGGACCGATACAAGTGGGTGACGAGGGGCCTGATTGAAGAGCCGCAATCGTTCCACGTCCTGCGCGACGGCACAGTGGAGATTAACGGCGAGAAGATCCCGCTGAGCGATTCCGAAGGCATTCGAAAGCTGGAATTCGAGATCAACAAACACCACACACCCGGTCCGACGCGCAAACCCGCGCCATCGCCGGGTTCGGGCGCCGCTGCTGCGCAGACTCAGGATCAGAACTCCGGAAAAGTACGATTCAAGGTAAGGGTCGATCACCTGGGCCACCTGATGATCGAGTGTCACCGCGGCGGGGAGAAAGTGGAGACGGGCCTTCGCGGACTCTCCACACTTGTCCAAAACGGTTTCATGCTCAAACCGGCGAGCCTCCACCTCGACCCTCTGCAGGCGGCCGTCGAAATCGATGGTGTCCGGTTTGAGTGCACCGAGGCGGGCGCCCGCCAGCTTGAAGAGGCCCTCAATGCACGTTATGCCGCGACGCTGAAAGCCGGGCACCAATGTGCGATTGAGATCAAGGAGAATCCTGCGTCACCCACGCGATTCGACATTCACTTTGTCACCGTCCGCGTCGGCGCGCGGTTTGACGTGAAGGGACACTTGACCCAGGAGCAATTGGACGTCCTGCAGGATCCCGCAAAATGCGATCTTCTCCAGCCGGGAATTGTGCTGAGGCTGTCGCCGCCGCACCTGCTCGTTCGAAGGAAGCGGCCGGACGGCGGCGAGGAGAGAATCCCCGGACTCGCGGACGTTTACTATCTGCGCACCGATGCGCGTCAGCTCGAGCAGTTTTTCAATCATCCTTTGATCCGCAGAACCGATGGCTCGACGGCCGAGGAGACGCTGCATGCCAGCGAACTGCATCCGGAGGAGGTTCTTCAGATACGGATCGTCAGGCACGCGAAGGATAAGATGGTCCCGTGGCTGGAGTGTGAGACAATCGACGGCGGAAGGTTCGAATGGAGGGCGTTCACCCATCACAACGTCTCCGAATTGCAACGCACCGGGCTTTTTCTTCCCCATCTGGACGTCACTCTTTCGCTCGACCACCGGACGTTGAGCATCCTGAACACACAAACCAACCAGGAAGAGACAGTCGTCCTCGACAGCCAGAGCAGTGACGAAGTTCTGGTCGCCGCTAGCGGGAGGCTTACCGCCGCGCTGAAGCCGGTCAAACCACGGCCCGCTGCGGCCGGACCACAGACCAAAACGGGGCTTCAGACAACTCGATCCGAAGTTGCCGAAGGGGAAATTGCTGCCGAACCGGCGTTGCCTGAACCGACGCCTGCCCTTCCGATACCGGCCCGGCAGGCAGCCAACAATCCTGCGACTACTTCAGAAGCAGAGAAACCGGCAGGTGGGCCGAAAACACCTCACGCCGCGCCCGCAATGGCGGAGCCTCCGCCGACGTCCGACAAGACGAAGTCGAGTCCCGCTTCTGCGCCGGTGCCCGCGGAAGCACGCGACCCCGCGACACCAGCAGGGCCGGGGCCTGATGCAGCGATTCTCGCACTCTTCAACGAGACGGATCCGTTGCGCATCAACACGGAGAGCTTCCAGCGTTTGACCGCGCGATTCGGCGTTCCCGCACAGGACATCCGCCTCAGCCTGCCGCGTGTATTCGAAAATCGACGCTTCGAGATCATCAGTCTTAACGAACAGGAGATCGGCAGCGTCCTGGAGTTGCGGGGCGAGGGCTTCTTTGGCTTTTATCTCTCGCACATCAGCGAACGGCGGATCGATTTCGTTTACGCTCGCGGTGGCACGCACATCGAATGGGGCGCGGACAAATGCGTGCTTCAGCCGTCCGTGACCGCGGAGGCAATCGAATTCAAAGGCAGCGCCCTCCTCGGGCTGGCACAGAACCGCGACAACCAGTTCATTTTCGTGGTAACACCGGGCTACAAGCAATGGGTCAAACCTCACGAGCCGCAATGCCGCGAAGCGTTCGCCCATTTTCTGACCGTCAACGACCTGGCCCTCAAGCCGGATTCATACACGTTCCTCTGGCCGGAACGGCAGAACGCCTGACCTGCGGTCAGGCGGGCGGAATACCGGTCGGTTTGACCTCCACGAACTCGCGCCGTAATCGCCCTTCGTTCGCCGCGCACAGGAAGTAGCCTTTCTCCGGAGTGCGATCGTGATTGGCGCGGCTGATGGCACAGCATTTGTTCGTCGTGAGTATTGTGCGTCCCGACAGGCGCTCGGTGAAGCCGTGAAAGTGGCCGTCGAACACGGCAACGAGATTGAACTCCTTGAAGCGCTCAAGCACGCTGTCCGCGTTGATTGGACGCATCGGCACCAGCGCCCCAAGCGGAAAGTGCGTGAACACCACTGTGGGCGCGGCGCGATCCAGTTTCGGCAGCGTGTTGTCCAGCCAGCGCAGTGTCGGTGGCTGAATGCGGGTGTTGCCCGACTTGGTGCCTTCGCTCGAATCCAGACCGATCACCTGCCAGTCGCGGTGCTCGAAGTGATAGTTCAAGCTTCGCGGATAAATATCGTCCCAAACCGAGCGGTCCCTATCGGAAACATAGTCGTGATTGCCGATGACGACGTGGAATGGCATGCGCAGCGAACGCAACACGTCGCGCATCGGACCGAGCTGGGACCGGGTGCCGTGTTCGGCCAGGTCTCCCACCATCAGACAGAACTCCGGTTTGGGATCGTGCGAGCGAATGCTCGCGCTGACCCGCTCGAACCATTCCGGGCAACGCGGACTCTGGAAGTGCGCGTCGTTGACAACGACGAAACGGAACGCGCCGCCGCGCCCGTTGTCCGCAAAACGGGCGCATCCCGGCCACATCCCGAGCGATAGCAGTGCGCCGGCGCTGCGTCGAAGCCAGTCGCGACGGGAATAGGTTAGTTTGGGTTTCAATGTCACCTGCAGATAGCATTCTTGCGGAGATTGAATCAAACAGGATTCGCTCAAGGTGAGCGGAGGGTTGTCGCGTGCGGCGAATTGACGATCCGCCGGCGTCATTTCCTCTGGCCTTTGTCCTGGTTTCCTTGCCGTCTTTCACGTGAAATCCGATCTGGCGTTTTGGGAGATTCCGGCTCCGGAGCGGGATCGAGGATGTCCATAACGCGTTGGAGGATGGCGACTTCATGCACGTCGATCCGGCCCTATAGCGCCAGAGGACTGGCGCACTCCAGGACGCTTCGCGCATGCCGGAGTCACAGGGAAACTCGCGCCAGCGTCCGGGACTGCGGCGGCCCTCCGCCGCTTGTGGTCCGTTTCCACGTCCAAGGCAGGAGCGTTTCTTCAGATCGGCCTCCAGGTCGGCGAGCTTCTGATTTAGCGCCATGGTCGGAGCGCCGCAAAGCCGCGACAGATCGGCATCAAACATCACCTTCTCGCCGCGGTCAGATGCTTTCGGATTGCGCGGCGCAGGCGGCGACGAGACTCGAGACGCCGCCAGACCTGTTCGTCGGCATTGAACTCTTCAATGAGCCGTTGCACGCGCCGCTGTTCCGGCGGAAGATTGTAATGGCAATCCATGGCGCTGAGTTGAGTCTAACGCAGGACTTCCGTCCTGTCAGGGAAGGAAAATCAAACGGATCGAAAAACGGGTGGTGGTACCACTACCGAAAAACGCCGCCGCCGTTGCTCAATGGATCCACTCAAAGAACCCGATCGCTTCCAGCTTTCCGCGAAGCGCCTTCTTTTGTTCGGCCGTCGGGTTGGTGTTCGGCAACCGGGCCGGGCCGACGGGCACGCCGACCATCTCCATCAATGCCTTGGCCGCTCCCATGTAACCGAAGCTGCTCAGTACGTGCACAAGTTGCGCCCCGCGAAATTGTTCCTCACGCGCATCGGCAAGGTCGCCGTCGTTGAACGCGCGCAGCAGCCGCGTGTAAATTGGCGCGGCAAAATTGTATCCGCTGCCGACCGCCCCGCGCGCACCCATCGCGAGAGCGCCGAGCAGGTGCTCGTCCAGACCGAACGGCACGTCCCATGCGCCATTATCGGCGCGCAACACGAACTGGTAGGCCATCAGATCGGAATTGGTGAACTTGATGCCGGCCAAAGTCGGAATCCGGGTTGAACCCTGGGTCAGAAAACCCGGCATGGAAAAGCTCACGCCCGTCAGCGCGGGAATATCATAGAAATAGAACGGGATATCCGGCGCCGCGCCGGCGACTTCGGCGCACCAGGCCACGAGCGTGTCGAGATTGGGCGGTTTGAAGTAACTGGGAGCGAATGCGGAAATTGCGACGGCGCCGATGGCCTGGGCCTGGGCGGCGAACACGCGGCAATCCTCCAGGCAATTTGAACCGACGTGCAGCACGAGCTTCAATGCGGTGCCGCGGATTACCTCTGACCACCGCTGCGCCAGCGCGCGCCGCTCATCAAGCGTGAGAGAAGAACATTCACCGGTGGTGCCGGCAACGAACACCGTCGTGAGCTTGTGCTTGAGATAGTGGGCCGCCTGTTTCTCAACCGCCGTGAGGTTCAACGAACCATCGGCGTGAAAGGGAGAATGCGCGGCCACGACAAGGCCGTGGAGCGGGTGGACAGGTTTCGTTGGCATGGTCAATCGATCGATTTTGTCATGGCCTGGCAAACTCATCCTCCAGCAGGCGCTTGATTTCGTACATGGCTTTCAAGGAGCGGTAATTCCCGGTGTTTATCATGACCACAATGCCCACCTTCGGTTCCTCGAAAATGATGGCGATCGAATTGAACGTGCAGAGGCTGCCGGCTGCATCGTAGAAGTGAATCCCGTTTTCCACGTAACTGCCCCATCCCATCTGGCCGCGTAAAATCTCCCGGCTCGTCGCCGGCTTCAGCGGGACGGCTTCGTCGTACAATCCTCGCATCGTCAGGTTGAGAAAGCGGAGAAAATCCGCCACGGAAACACACAAATCACCGGCCGGCCGGCAGAGAGAGACCCAGTCACGCCATGGCTGCCACGCTTCGATGTCTTCGGGCATGGGACCCAGGGTCGTCCGGTCGCCGAATCCCTGCTGAACCGGAATGATGTGCCCCGCGGGCTGGTCGGCTCCGTGCAACCGGGGCCAGCCGATCCGGAAGTCCAGCTTGAGGTCCTCATTCAATTGCTCGATCAATTCCTCGTACGTTTTGCCTGACACCCGCTCCAACATCATGGCGGCAAGAAGATATCCGAGGTTCGAGTAAAGTGAGGGTTTTTCCTTCGTGAGCACAGCCGGCGCCTGCATCAGTGCGTGACGCGCCACGGCCACCTTCAATTCGGTTTGGTTCGCAGGGTGGAATCGTGCCCTGGCTTCCTCGATAGTCCTCCACTGGTTGCCGCCTTTGAAAGAGGTCAGGCCGCATCGATGACGGAGCAATTCGCTCAATGTCATGTTGTGAAAGCCCGCGTGCGAGTTGGTGCGGAGGTCAGGAAAGAGATCGAAAAACCGGGTGCCCCAGGACAACTTTTTTTGATCCACCAAACGTCCGGCAATGAAGGCGGTGACCGATTTGGTGTTCGATCCGATGTGAAACCGATCCTGCGTCTCAACCGGATCATCTGTACCCAGCCGCCGGATCCCGAGTGCACCCTGCAACACGATCTTACCGTCCTTGATAACGCCAAATGCGACCGCCGGAATCTCGTTGTTCTTTCTGATCTCCTCCACTTTCGCAACGATCGCTCGCGAGCGATTGGATTCGGCTGATTCTGCGCCGAGAGCACCCACTGAGAGCAGGCTGAACAGAATTGGCAGGTGGGCGGCCATTGTAACAATCAGTTTCACGCCCTTTTCTCCGTGTCGCGCGGCCGAATCAACAGCACCAGCACTGCCGAAAGCGCTGCGACACTGGCGAAGATTCCGAACGTGACGGGTAAGGGGACGTTCAGATCGCGCAGCCGGCCGAAACCCCAGTCGGCGAACCCGCCGCAACTGATGCTGACCAGGTTCATAATCCCGTAACCCGTGGCGCGCAGTTCGGGACGGACGATCTGACAGAGGATGGGCATGTTGTTCGTGTCGAAAAATCCCCAACCCAGCCCGAACAGCGCGAGAAACAGGATGGCAACAGCCAGCGTCCCGGCGTTGCCCACGCCGAAGAGCGCCGGGATGATGAAACCCATGCCGATGGCGCTGACGAAGATTCGTCCGCGTTGGGTGCGGCGCATCCAGCGGTCGGCCAGCCAGCCGCCGAGAAACGCGCCAAGGATGGCCGCCGCCTGCCAGTAAAGAGCCGCGGACACTCCCGCCTTGCCCTGGCCGATGTTGAATTGCTGCTTGAGAATGGCGGGCATCCAGTCGCGCACGATCCAGGCCGCCATCGCCGGCAGGGTGAAGTACAGCACCAGCAGGATGAACGACCCATTGCCCAGAAGTTCCTTGGCGGATTGGGCAATCGAATGGCCCGGGGGCGCATGTAGGGCAGACATCTTGTCTGCCGGTTCGGGCGGCATCCTGCCGCCCGAATCACGGGGCGAGGACGCCGCGTGAACTCGCCGGCTGGAAGCCTGCCCTGCATAGCCGGGCAAACTCTTCGGTGCATCGCGCAGCAGCAAGGCCAGCGGCACGGCATAGACGATTCCGGCGATGCCGCAGGCGTCGAAAGCGAAACGCCACCCGAGTGTGGGCGCGTCGGCCACGTAGCCACTGAAGCCGCCGACGATGACGCCTGTGTAAATGGCCATCTGATGAAAACCAACCGCGCGGGATCGGGTGTGGCCGGTGTGATAGTCCGCGATGAGCGCGAGCGCCGCCGGAATGTAGAAGGCCTCGCTGATGCCCATGAGCGAGCGGGTGAGGAGCAATCCGTCGTAGGTCGTGACGTGACCCGTCGCCCAGGTCACCGCCGACCAGACGAACAGGCTCCCGCAAATCGTGAAGCGACGACTGAACCGGTCGGCGATGTAGCCGCCCACCGGACTGAGGAAGGCGTAAACCCATTTGAACTGCCCGAGCATTTTTCCCCAGTTCGCTTCCGAGCCGATGTCCGGAATGTCGCCCATCACGGAGAACTTCATGGACGCGAGCATCTGCCGGTCGAGATAATTGAGCAACGCCACGGGCCAGAGCAGCGCGACTACGAGCCAGGCAGTTCGGCGGAGAGATGTCATGGGAATGTGCGCAAGGGAATTGTTGTCAGGGAGCGCTCAAGGAGCGGATGGACTGGGGGCAGTGTGTGGGGCATGCGGGGAGGATGGCAGGGGAATGGGGGCAAAGGAATTCTGATATTAAAACAGGTGGTCGACGAACCATTTGATCCCTTTCGATTCCAATATTCATCCCCAGCAAATGGTTTTGCTGTTTCAAAGAATTATTCCCTTGCCCCCATTCCTT
>DATEKZ010000674.1:0-5104 GCA_035277185.1 Verrucomicrobiia bacterium | reverse complement strand
TTGCGCTCGGTCAGGTCGCGGACGTAGCCGGTAAACGCCGGCGGCCCGTCACGAAGAATGCGACTGATGGCCAGTTCGACGGGGAACTCGCGTCCATCGGCCCGCATCGCCGTCATTTCAACGCGCCTGCCCAGCACAGGACCTTCCCCCGTTACCTGGCAACGCGCAAGCCCCTGGCGATGTCGCGCGCGCAAGGACGGTGGAATAATCAACTCGCTCATCTCACGGCCAATCACCTCCCCGCGGCGGTAGCCAAAGGTCCTTTCGGCCGCCGGATTCCATTCGATGACTTTGCCCTCGTGGTTGATCGCGATGATGCAATCCAGCGCCGATTCCAGCATCGCTCCCTTGAGCGCCTCGCTTTCCCGCAGCAGCCGCTCGGCCCGCTTGCGCTCGGTCACATCACGCAGGATGACCAGCGTGTAAATCTCCCCTTTCAGCTTGTAAGAAGAGACGTCCACCTCCAGGTCAAATTCCGATCCGTCCCGGCGCAGTCCCCGTGTCTCGTAATGCGTGGGGGCGTCGTCGCCGCTCGCGCGGCGTTGCGTGCGCTCGTAAATCACGTCCCGCTGGCTGGGGGCGACGCACTCCAGGACCGGCCGGCCCACGACTTCCCCGGCCTGCTGGTAACCGAACATCTTCAGGTACGCCGGATTGACCAGAACATGGATGCCGTTTTTCGACACGCCGATCGCATCCATGGAGTTCTCGAAAATGGCTTGAAACCTCGTCTGGCTGTCGCGCAACGCCTCGCCCGTTTGCTTATGCTCGACGATTTCCGCCATGAACGCTTCGTTTGCGGCGGCCAGTTCCGCGGTGCGTTCCTGAACCCGTTCTTCCAAAGCGTCCCGGACGTTGCACAGCGTTGCCTCCGCCAGCTTCCCTTCCGTAACGTCCTGACCCGTGCCGATCATCCGGACGGCTTTGCCGGTCTCATCGGTAATTACCCGGCCCCGCCCGTGATGAATCCGCTCCGTGCCGTCCGGACGGACGATCCGATGATCGAAGCTGAACGGCTGGTGATCCCGGGAAGCGCGTTCGACGGTTTCGCGCACCAACCGGCGGTCATCGGGATGGACGCATTCGAGGAACTTCTCATAGGTCAACGCCCCCCCCTTCGGGTTCAAGCCGTAGAGGCGATACAGTTCATCCGACCAGTTCACGACGTTCGCGCCGATCTCCCATTCCCAACTGCCAACCTGGGCGACCTGTTGGGCACGGGTCAACTGTTCCTGGCTCGTCTGCAACGCCAGATTGACGCGGGCCAGTTCGTCCGTGCGTTCGCCGACGCGCCGTTCCAGTTCGTCGTGCGCCTTTCGCAGTTCCCCTTCGGCCTGCCGATATTCCGCAACGACTGCGGCCAGCGCCAGGCCGGTGATCGCGAGCACGCCCATAAATGCCTGCAAAAAGACGAGCGATTCGTGCTGGGAGTTTCTCACAAATGGACCGAAGCCGTGGAGCGTTCCCCAAAGGGCGATCCCCGAAAGCGCGCAGATGGCCGTTGCCGTTTCGCGCTGACCGAATCGGAACGCCGCCCACGCCACCAGTGGGATGCAAAGAAACGAGAGCGGATAACTCGTGATGCTGGAGGTCAGGCCGGTGAACACCGCCTCACCAAGGAGAACCAGGGCCACTAGAAACAGGGTGGTCTCGAAGACCCGTGCCCGCGTCCAAAGCACTTTGCGCTGGATGCTCCAGAGGACGAAAAGCGGAGCGACGATCACGGCGCCGGCGGCATCTCCCAACCACCAGGTCAGCCAGATGGCCCCGTAATTGGCCCAGCTGGCGGAGCCTCCCAGCGACAGACTCGTGACACCGATCGTGGCGCTGACCGCCGTGCTCGCCACACCGGCAAGCGCGGCAAATTTGAACACCGTCCGTGGATGATCGAACGCGTGGCGGCCACCAGCGAAGCGGTTCACCAGAAAGACGCCCAGAAGTCCTTCGAGCGTATTTCCCGCCGCGACGCCCACGGAAACGGCCACGGAACTGGATGTCGTGACATTGACCAGGAATGCGCCCAGGAAAACCGCAGGCCAAACTCGATAGCCAAGGACGAGCAGTCCGGCGAGCGCGATTCCCGTCGGTGGCCAGACTGCCGTCGCGCTCGCGTGAACGAAGGCCAGCTTCAGACCGAGCTTGCCCGCAAAAAAGTAAGCGGCCAGCAACACCAGGAACCCCACCAGATATTCGGACCTCCGTATTGGGGCGCTATTTTCTTTGGTTGCTTGCAATCGAACTTGACCTTCAGTGACGCAAATCCTTCGCCGTGCTTCTCCGCCCGCTTGTTTTGAGCGTGCGTCCAGTAACCAGCCAAATCTGTTCCGTAATCGGGGCGTTCAAACGAACGCCGTTCATCACCGAAAACGTCGGACAATGTCATGCCAGTGAACGTCTATCTTTGGGACTGCCTGTCAGATTCTGGGGCATACGTCGGCCATGTCGAGGAACTTCTGGCTCGGCATATTTGGCTTGCACGCGCACTACGTTCGGCAAAGATTCAGTCATCGGTGAAACTCTGAAGTTTTGATTTCATTATGGCTGATCAGGCATACTCGACCGACACGAAGGCGCCCCTGCAAAACCTCGAGGAATGGGAAGACTTCCTGAAGGAACGCTACCCGGACCCGGCCGGAGCGGAGACAGCCGCGCCGCCATTCCGGGCGACCGACCCGGATAAGACGAAGGAAAAGTTCCGCGACTACGAAGCCAACGCGCGTCCGACCGTGCGTGAGTTCTACCGTCTCAACCACCGGCACCAGACATTCGATTTCGTCCAGGCGAAGAAAAAGGACTTTCTCTCAGGAAGCCGACGCCGGATGGGCATCTGGGAGGCGATGGAATTCCTGAACACACTCGTGGACGACAGCGATCCGGACACGGATCTTTCACAGCTCGAACACCTACTGCAGACGGCGGAGCAAATTCGGAAGGACGGTCATCCCCGCTGGTTTATCCTCACGGGATTGATCCATGACCTTGGCAAGATCCTTTGCCTTTACGGCGAACCCCAGTGGGCCGTTGTGGGCGACACCTTCCCGGTCGGTTGCAGCTACTCGGATAAGGTCGTCTTTCACCCGTTTTTCTCCGATAATCCCGACAGCACCGAGCCGAGGTATCAGTCGCGGCTCGGGGTTTACGGCGAAGGCATCGGTCTGGGCGGCGTTCATCTGTCGTGGGGCCATGACGAATACATCTATCACGTCGTGAAAGACCACATGCCCGAGGAATCGCTTTACATGTTGCGCTACCACTCGTTCTACCCCTGGCATCGCGAGGGCCAATACGATTACCTTTGCAACGACAAAGACCGTGCCATGCTCAAGTGGGTCCAGGCATTCAATCCGTACGATCTCTACACCAAGAGCCACGAACGCCCCGACGTAGCGCAACTTCGCCCGTTCTACGAGGAATTGATCGCGGAATACCTGCCCGCCAAACTCCAGTGGTAACCGATTCCGCGTAGCTTCCCTGCCCCGGCAGGTCGAACTGTAGCGGCAGTCGGTGACTGCTGCCAAAAGACGAACCCAGCGACAGTCGCAGACTGTTGCCGCAACTGTTTACAAACTATGGAATCATCGCCGACCGTTTTACTCAAGCCGGGGGAAGCGGACCGCGTTGTGGCGGGGCATCCCTGGGTTTATCAGGGTTCCGTTCTTCGTCTGACGCACCCGGCCCGGGATGGCGACCTCGTTCAGGTCAAGGACCACCGGCAGCGTTTTCTGGGTGTGGGTTTCTACAATTCCCGGTCAAAAATTCACGTCCGCATGCTCGCGCCGGAGCGAGTGACCCCGGATGAAGCGTTCTTCGAGCAACGCATCCGCGCCGCCCTGGCGGTCCGTCAAAGGCACCTGCCTGAGGCGTCATCGTTCCGGGCCGTCAACGCGGAGGGCGACTTCCTGAGCGGGCTGATTGCAGACAAGTACGAGGACGTGTTGGTCATCCAGACTTCTTCACTGGGAATGGAACTTCGCAAGGCGATGACCGTTGCGGCGTTGGAGAAGATCTTCAAGCCGCGCGCCATCCTCGAGCGCAGCGATACGGCGTTCCGCAAGTTCGAAGGTCTGGACGATGTGAACGGCGTTTTGCGGGGCGAGTTGAATGGCCCGGTCTCCATCAAACTGAACGGGCTGACGTTCGCCGTGGACCTCCAAACCGGCCACAAGACGGGGTTTTATCTGGACCAACAGATGAACTACCAACGTTTGGCGGAGTTGATCGCGCGAGCGCCGGGCGGCCAGGTGCTCGACTGCTTCAGCTTTCTCGGCGGGTTTGCGCTGCACGCCGCGCGCGCCGGCGCGGCGCGCGTTCATGGGCTCGACCAAAGCGCCGAGGCCACCGCGTCCGCGGCGCGCAACGCCGCCGTCAACGGGTTGGCGGACCGATGCTCCTTTGAGACCGTCAACGTCTTCGATTGGCTGAGGGCACAGACCGCGGTGAAACCGCATGAGAAGGTCATCCCCCGATTCGATTGCATCGTCCTCGATCCGCCCTCTTTCACCCGCAACCGCGCCGCCGTTCCGGACGCGCTCCGCGGCTACAAAGAAATCCATTTGCGCGCACTGAAACTGCTGAAGACGGGGGGCACGCTGGCGACGTTCTGTTGTTCTCATCACGTCGATGCCGGCATGTTCCTGGATGTCATCCTGTCGGCGGCCTTTGACGCCCGGCGGATCCTGCGGCGCGTCAGTACCTACAGCCAGTCGCCGGATCATCCGGTCATCCCGATGATTCCGGAAACAGAGTATCTCAAGGGCTTCGCGTTCGAGATGGTCCGATGAATGCGACTCGTCCCGGTCATTCCAGGAGAAGTTCGCGCTGCCAGGGCATCAGTTCCTTTTGATGCGTCTCCTGGTCTTCCGCCAGCAGTCCGAGTGTGGCGCGGCTGGCAATCAAACTGGGATCGATCTGGAGTTCGCCGGCGACTCGGTCGCGCTTTTGACGAAGTTTTTCGAAGCGTTCCTTTTCCTGTATGGACGGGCGGCGGCCGGAGGCCCGGTTGAAGTCGGGCCACTCTTTCGGGGATAGCGCCAATGCCCGTTGGATGGCGGCCAACGCGCGTTCGCGGCGTGCGGGAGGCACCCGGGCGGGCAGAACGTTCGTC
>DATEKZ010000673.1:0-3579 GCA_035277185.1 Verrucomicrobiia bacterium | reverse complement strand
CCTGCAGAAGCAGCAGGCGGACCTGGCTCGGGCCGAACTGCTCGAAGTGGTCGCCGACGACGCTCACGCACCGGCATTTCAGCGGAAGCGCGAGCGCGTTTGGGTGCGTAAGGCAAAGGCGTTGAAGCGCAGGGTCGGATGAGGCGTGCCCCGGTAACCATCAACCGGACCAAAGCGTCTCCAGAATAGAATTTTTATGGCTGCGACGGAGATGGTTTTTGTAGGTTACCGGCGATGAGTGTTTCAGGAACAGGTCGAAATCGAACGGCTCTGGCGAAACGCGTGGAGAAGATCGTCGCGGCGACGCCGGTTTACGATATTCACACCCACCTCTACGATCCGGCATTCAAGGAGTTATTGTTGTGGGGCATCGACGACCTTTTGGTCTATCACTACCTGGTGGCGGAGGCGTTTCGCTGGCACGCGTTGCCCTACGAAGCATTCTGGTCGCTGACGAAAACCGACCAGGCGGACCTCATCTGGAGCGAATTGTTCGTCCGGCATTCGCCGATTTCTGAAGCGTGCCGGGGCGTGTTGACGACGCTAAACCTGCTCGGGTTCGACGCGAAGAAGCGCGACCTGACCGCGATCCGCCGCTGGTTCGGGAAGCAGAACCCGGAAAAGCATCTGACCCGCTGCCTGGAACTGGCGCGAGTCGAGAAGATCTGCATGACCAACTCGCCGTTTGACGACGTCGAACGGGTCCGTTGGGAAAAGAGGTTCCGGCGCGACGAGCGGTTTGTGGCCGGATTGCGCATGGATCCGCTGCTCCTCGACTGGCCCGAGGCCGCGGTCCGGCTCGCGGATTGGGGCTATGAGACGGGTTCCGATTTGTCGGACGCCGTGTTCGGTGAAGTGCGCCGCTTTCTGACGGATTGGACGCGCCGAATGCAGGCGCAATACCTGATGGTGTCGTTGCCGGCGGAGTTTCAGTTTCCCGACGGCAGCGCCTGCACGCGTTTGATCGAAAAGTCCGTGCTGCCGCACTGCCGGGAGTTTGGAGTGCCGTTCGCATTGATGCTTGGCGTCAGGCGCGCGGTAAATCCGCAACTTCGACTGGCGGGCGATGGCGTTGGCCGGTCCGATTTGCGCGCCATCGAGAACCTTTGCGCCGCGCATCCCGACAACAAGTTCCTCGTCACTGCATTATCGCGCGAGAACCAGCACGAACTTTGCGTGCTGGCGCGCAAGTTCCGCAACCTGCACGTGTTCGGCTGCTGGTGGTTTACGAACGTGCCCTGCATTGTCGAAGAAATGACGCGCATGAGACTGGAGTTGCTGGGGTCGAGCGTCACTCCGCAACATTCGGACGCGCGGGTGCTGGAGCAACTCATCTACAAATGGGCGCATTTCCGCGCCATCCTCGCGCGCGTTCTGACCGACAAATACGACGGCCTCAGGGAAACAGGCTGGGAAACGGCGCCGGTCGAAATCGAACGCGATGTCAAAGAGCTTTTGGGAGGAGCGTTCCAACGTTTCTGTTCGTCCTGATCCGGCAAACGCCGTTCGGCACGACAGAAAACTTGACGGTCTCTTCGGCGGCCAATAGCTTCTGGCGTCCCTCATTAAGGTTGAATAACTACGGAAAACGTCAGGTGTCGTATTAACGAACGCAAGCATGGCCGCTTGAAACCCCTCGTCGTCGCATGAAGTCTCCCGCAACCCTGGTTTGCCTCCTCGCAGTCGGACTCCACCTGGCCGCCTCGCTCCCGGCCGCCGTAGTGAATGACGGGAATTCAACCAACAACCTCACCCGGCTTTCCAACGTTAATGGCGTAGCCGACGCCACGGCCACATTGACGGTCTCGGGCGGGTCTCTGAATGCAACGCAGGCGGGCACCGCGGGATCATTTGCCATGCGCAACGTCTGGTATCCGGCGAATGCATTTCCGACCAGCGGAGTGTACAGCGTATCAGCCGATTTCGTTCCGGCCGAGGTTTCCAGCGAGCGGCATGGCGGGGTCATGGGCTGGCTGAATCTGGCCACCAATACCAATAAAGGCATTGCTTTCTACGTACGCCCGGCGGGGTCCGACCCGTCGTTTCGGGTTTCCCTGATCGATTTCAATGCGCCCGAAGACAACGCGAGCGCAAACGAGAATCAAACCAACCTGTTTAACCTCGACGGCACCACGGCCGTCGGCGCGCTCGATTCGGCGTGGGCCGCGCTGGGAACGAACTACGTGGCGACCAACTTCGCGACGTTTCAACTTGAATTTGCCGCGCTCACCGCGCCCGGCCCGGGCGCCGCTTCGAACGCCACCGCGCGGGTGACAGCCAAAGTATTCCAGGGTGTCGATGCGAGCACCAATCCGATTCCCGTGGGGCGGACCATCGAATTGTTAACAAATTTGCCACTGCCCGATGCCGCGAACCACCGCTTCGGCTATTTCGCGGTTTGGGGATCGATCTTTCGCTCCGGAGATACGATTGGGGTCCTGGACAACCTGTCAGCGACGGGAGCGTCTGTGTCCACCAACCCTTCGACTCCGGCCACGCTGGTCATTGTGCGGAACGGGAGCTCCGTGGACATTTCCTGGTCGCCCAGCGGCTACCAGTTACAGATGACGACAAATCTTGCTTCGCCGACGTGGACGGATGTGCCCAACACCGTCAATGCCACGCAGGTCACGTTGCAGATTGCCTCCAGCGACGCGTTCTTCCGATTGCTCCAGGTCGGCGTGACGCCGGTCGGCCCGCAGTTGAGCATTCAGCAAAGTGGCAATTCGATTGTCGTGACGTGGCCGCAGCAATTGTCCGGATATCGACTCCAGGCCAAGACCGATCTCTCGGCGGCGACATGGAGCGATATCACCACCACAAACAACCAGCACACGGAGACCGCAGGCGCCGCACGGTTCTTTCGGTTGATCAGTCCTTGACTTCGACTTTGGAGAATGCGCCGACGGATGTTTCCGATTCACCGCCGTTTGCTTTCGCGTATTTGGCGTGTTTCGCGGGTGGATCTGTGGCAATCCGTTCTAATCAAACCACTCATCCTCGGCGTCGAACGCCGGGACGGGGATGTTGATAATTCGGAGTTTTCCGATGGCGCGATGGCGGCAACCGGGTTTGATGTAGATCGCGGTCATGGGCTTCACCGGAAACAGCTTTCCATCCAGCTCCATCTTTCCCTCGCCTTCCAGGACCAGATAAATCTCCGTCATCTTCTTGTGATAATGCGTTTGGGAGTCGGCGCGGATATCCACGACGTGAAGACTTGCGGCGTTCTCCTGCGCATCGGCGAATGCCCGTCGCGCGGAACCGCAAGGGCAGGGGACCGGCGGAAGTTCGTCCAGTTGGGTGATGAAGTAGTTGGCCATCTCATCCTTCATGGCCCCATAATGCCTTCGGCGGCAGGTCTTGTCGAGCGGCCCGTGCCAACCCTCAGCGCACGACCTCTCGAGAAACTTGGCGAAGAGTTCCGCCTCTCCCGAAGCCGTAACGATTCTTTAACCACGGATCAACACAGATTAACACGGATGAGAGAAGGCCGGATGCGATGGTTCCGAACTCTGAACCGGATTCACTATTCAGTGAGCGTCTGAGCAAGGTCCTTCATGCTTGTTCGCTCCGATC
>DATEKZ010000672.1:0-2937 GCA_035277185.1 Verrucomicrobiia bacterium | reverse complement strand
CCCTCGATTCGCCGTGGTCGAGCCATCGGTATCATCGGCACGGGCTATCAGTTGTGCGGAGCGCTCACGTTTGTGGTTGCCGGCTGGGCGTTCGACCAGTTTGGTTGGCGCGGGGCGTTGTTCGTGCCCTCGGCTTTGCTGGCGGCCAGCGCGCTGCACATGTGGTTGCTGCTGGAGGAAAGTCCACGAACGGAACCGCAAGTCGCCATGACCGGAGGGACAGACGCCACGAGCGGTGGGTCGCTCTGGCGAAACCTTGCAGTGACGCTCGCCAATCCCGCACTTTGGTTCGCGGCGGTTGCTTTGTGGATGCTCGATGCCTGCCGCTATGGCTTCACGGATTGGGGGGTAACGCATTTGAAGGAGATTCAGGGAGGCAGCGTGAGCTCGGCGGCGTTCAAGTATGCCGTGCTCCCGTTCGGCGGCATCGCGGGTGCCTATCTCGCCGGGTGGGCGACGGACCGCTTCTTTGGTGGCAGACGGGTTCCGGTCATTACGGCCTTGCTGCTGGCGCTGGGCCTGCTGGCTCTGGCCTACGACTCGGTGATTCACTGGGGCCTGGGCGCCAGCGTGGCCATCCTGTTTCTGATCGGCTTTTGCATCTTCGGACCGCAAGTATTGTTGGTCGGGACCCTGCCGGTGGACCTGGCGCGCAACGGCACCCCCGCCGCGGCGGCTGGTTTCGTCAACTTCATGGGCTACATGGGGGCGGCGGCCGGAGACAAACTGACCGGCGAGTTGGCGCAAAACCACGGCTGGTGGTTCGCCGTGCGGTTCTGGGCGGGCTGCGCTTTTGCGGGCGCGCTTGTTATCGCTTGCCTGTGGAACGCGGAACGCCGCCGGGCGAGAACGGTGACACCAGCCGCCAACTGAGGATTGCTCTTCACAGCGTCTCCCAATCCCGCTTACATCCCGAATGCGCACCTTGACAATGAGAGCCATCATCATCGGGGCCGGACGCGGCCAACGTCTGATGCCGACCACGGCGGACGCGCCAAAATGCTTCGCCGAAGTGCAGGGACGCCGCTTGCTGGATTGGGCGCTGGGCGCCTTTGCGGGCGCGGGCATCGTGGACATTTGTTTTGTGGGCGGCTACCAGATCGACAAGGTGCGACGCGACTATCCGCAGCTTACTTTCCGGCACAACACCGAGTGGGAGCGCAACAATATCCTGGTTTCGCTCATGCATGCCGAGGATCTGATGGACGAAGGCTTCGTCTGCTGCTACTCGGACACGTTGTTCACGAGCGATGTTGTCCGCTGTGTCTTGAACGATCCGGCGGACATCGCGCTGAGCGTGGACACGCGCTGGCTCGAACGCTACCGGCACCGCACTCAGCATCCGCCTGACGACGCCGAGAAGGTCACCGCGTTGAACGGACGTGTCACGCGCATCCATCGCGGCATTGATCCGAGTGAGGCGCACGGCGAATACACCGGGATCGCCAAATTCACCGCGAACGGCGCGGCGGAGTTGCGCGAACATTTTCACCGAAGACGCCGGCAATTCAGCGGCCGGCCCTTCCGTGAAGCCGTCGTTTTTGAGAAGGCTTATTTGATTCACCTGCTGCAGGACATGATCGAAGCCGGTGTGCCCATGAGCCACGCGGACACGCCCGGAAATTACCTGGAGGTAGACACGCAGGAGGACTTCGACCTGGCCCGTACGAACTGGCGCGCGGCCGACGCGCCTGCGATCTCCCGATATGTCTAAAGGGAATCTGTTTCCCACCTCGGTCGTCGGTTCGCTCCCGCGGCCGGCGTTCGTGCTCGACCTGATCAACGACCGCCCGCCGCTGCGGCCAGACGTTTACGAGCGCGAAATGCGCGCCGCCATCCGTTACGCGGTCGCCATGCAGGAACACGCCGGGATCGACGTCATCACCGACGGCGAATGGGGACGCAAGTCCTACATCGGCGTTATCGCGGAACTCGCGCACGGGTTTGAACTCGGCACGGCGCCGGATGGCCGCCCGTGGACCCTGGTGGCGGACAAACTTGCGCCTAAAACGCCCGGCTTCATCGCGAACGAGGTCAAGTTTCTGAAGACCATTACGACTCGACAGATCAAATCCACGCTGCCGTCGCCCGCGCTGCTGGGCGAACGGATGTGGAGCGCGGAGAAATCGGCGGGGGCGTATCCGAACCGGGACGATTTCGTGCGCGGTTGCGTGCCGATTTTGCGGCGCGAACTGGAACTGGTGCGCGACGCGGGCGCGGACATCGCACAGATTGACGATCCGCACCTGTGCCTGTTCGTGGATCCCGCGGTTCGTTCGGGGTACGCCGATCCCGACGCGGCCGCGGCGTTTGCCGTGGACATGGTCAACGAGGTCGTTGACGGAGTCAGGGGCATCAAGATCGCCGTGCACCTCTGCCGGCGAGCGGGCGCGCGCGTGCGGGGCGAGCACGCCCACGGGGGCGGTTATGGTCCGATTGTCTCTCATCTGAACCGACTTAAGGTGCATCACCTCACGATGGAATTCACGGCGCCGCAGGCGGGCGACATGGCGGTGTTCCGCGAACTGCGCGAGGACCTGGAGATTGGACTCGGCTGCGTGGACGTCGCCCCCGGACGGGTGGATTCACCCAAAACCATTGCGGAGCGCGTGCGGACGGCGATGAAGTTTCTCGCGAAGGAACGCATCACGCTGAACCCGGACTGCGGGTTCGCGCCGGGCTCCGGCGCGGTTGTGAGCATCGATGAGGCGTACCGCAAGCTCTGCAACGAAGCGGAAGCCGCCCGGATGTTGCGGGCGGAATGCGCCTGATCCGGCGCGCTCATCGTGCTCACTATCCCTCGAAGTCTTCGCGGCTTGCGCAAATTTTTCGGAGCGCGGCCGGTCCCCGGTCGCGGCAGCTTCGAGCGCATCGTGACACTTGGAAAACGGCGGAGGTGCGGTTGTTCGGCGGGGGATTTCCTGGTTCGGACCGCGG
>DATEKZ010000671.1:0-4120 GCA_035277185.1 Verrucomicrobiia bacterium | reverse complement strand
GCTTTGTTAGTGGCGAGCACGATGGTTGCCGGGTTGTTCGACGCCGAGTAATCGCCGGTCCATTGGACGAACCTGAAGAAAGTGGACGGCACCGCAGTCACCACCACGGATGAACCGGCGTCAAATGTGCCTCCGGCCGGGTTCACAGATCCCCACGCCGGATTATTGAGGGTGACGGTCAGCACCGCATCCTGCGTGACGGGGATATTTACGGCAAATCCGCCCAGATCGGTTTCCGTCATGGCGTTGTTCAACGTGTCGGAGACCTCGCCCTCCCGCAGCTTGATGAAATAGTATCCGTTATCCGCGGCATCCCACGCAGCGCCCGGCGCGGACGCGGCATAGGTCGCCGTGCGCGGCGTGCCGTCGGACGCGGAATCAACTCCCAGGAAGGCCACGATGTTGGAGTAACCGTTCGGGCCCGTGACAACGAGGTCCGAGGCGCCCAGGCTGGCGACGCGCACGGCCGAGACATCCGTGAACGCCACGGTGAAGGAATGGCTGGACGACCCGCCGCTGGTGATGCCGTCCGCGCTGAGCGTAGCGATGGGCGGCGCGAAATCCAAAAGGCCGCCGCCAAGCAATTCCACGTCATCAATATTCCAGCCGATGTCGTTCTGCGAGGAGCCGGATGAAATTCCCCAGCGCAGTTGCACCGACGGACTTCCCGCCGCCCATGCGGGCAGGGCATACTGCACTTCCTGCCACGAGTCATCGGATACGGCCTGGGTCGTGGACCAGAGATCCGTCCAGGCGCTCCCGTTGGTGGAGACTTGAACCAGCGCGTTGTCCCCACTCCTCAGCCGAAGCCACCGCAAAAAGCGCAGCGTCACTGTGGATACCCCAGCGCAGTTAATCGGGGGCGTGGTCGCGTACTTCGCGGAGAGGCTATTCTGGTAATTGCCGCTGAGATTGTAGGCGATGATGTTCGTTCCGGTGAAGCCAGCCGAGGGCCCCGCTCCAGAGTAGGCCGGCTGGCCATATTGCCACAGTGGCTCCAGCGTCCATCCGGGATTTGCATCCAGGTTGACCGAGTAGATGACGGTCGGGACACTGACATTGAACTGACCGAACTGCTGCGCCGCGACCCATTCGCCCTCGGTGTCGCTGACCTGATTGGTCTGCATCCAGATCGTATAGGCGCCGTCGTCCTGTGCCGTCCAGACGCCGCCCGCAGCCGGATCTGCGGCGTAAGTGGCCACACGCGGTGTGCCGTTGGACGGCGCATCAATCGAGACGAGTCGAGCGGCGCGATCGTAACCCTGCGGACCCCTGATCCGCACATCCTGGCCATCGATCGTCGAGACATCGACCGCGAGGTTGTCCGAATAGGTCACCGTGAACTGCTTCGGTCCGGTTCCGGGCAGCGTGACATCGGTGACCTGCAATTCTGCCGCGGGCGGGATCACGACATCAGACGGCACCACATAACCGCTGATGAAATACTGCCCGACGCTTCCGTACGACGTGTAGCCGCTGGGTGTGGAATTGGTGGGGATGCCGGTCCCGACGCTGCGGACGTGGAGATAATAATTGCCGGCCGCAAGGGTGGTCTGGATGCGGGCGAAGGTTTGGCTGGAGGAATTATTCGTCAACAGCAGCGTTCCGGCGGAGTTGTAAAGTTCGACGAGCGTGTCGAGATTGCCGCCGCGCGTGCTGGAAGGCATGATCCACGGGTTCACCGTCAGGCTGATGGGGCCGCTGCCGGTCACGAAGGAAAACACATCCACATCCGTGTTTCGTTCCAGCACTCCTTTGTTGGCGGGATTGGCGTTGGCGGGATCGTTCTCCAGTGTGGTCGCGACCACGTTCGTGCCGTTCGCAACCGTCAGCGCAGTCGCGGACGCCGCCGTGTTGCCGTGGTCGTCAACCCGGTACGCCGTCTTGCCGGCAATCGTCGCCAGGTCGTCCTGCGTATTGTTAGCCTGATAGTACTCCCCCTTGGACCATTGGCTCACGTTGCGGTTGTAACCCGTGCCCATGATCGGTCCCCAGGACGTGTCTCCGCTGCCGTGCCCGCCATAATAGCCGGAGCTGTCCGTGCCGTCGTGGCTGAGTCCAAGGTTGTGTCCGAGTTCGTGAGAGGTGGCTTCGGCGATGTAGGATTCGCTGTTCGCGACGTTGTTGAAATAGATCCAGGCCGGCCGATAACTGGCATAGTTGGCGTTGCCAAAGACATTCACATAGGCGACTCCGCCGGCGGTGGACGATGGGTTTGCGTCGCCGTTGGCGTCGGTATTGCGGGTAATCAGGGCGTGGGCCGTGCGCGTCCCGAACGAAGCCGGCCGCTCCGTTGTCACGTCGATATTGAACGGCGCATAATCCTCCGCCACCCGCTGCCAGATTCGCTTGATGGCCAGTTGCTCGGCATCGCTGAACATCGAAAAATCCGAATCCGTGCTGAACGGCACCGCAGGAACCAGAGTCCTGCCCAACGAGGTGTTCCACGCCGTGTTGCTGACATTCTCGCCGGAAAAATTCAGGAACAGAACGTTGGGCGCTCCGGGTCGGCTGTGGAATTTGAGACCCGCCGGGAACGGACTGACCGGAACCGCCGCCTCGGCGATCGGCGGCTCGGACCCGGAGTCCGCCACGACCTGCGCCGGAGCGAAATCATCCGCGTAGAAGATCCCGCCGTCCGTATCGGCCTGCAGCGAATTCAGGTCGAGGTCGGTAAAGTGAAAGTTGCCAAGCCAGGCCAGAGCCCGTTCCCGCGCCTGAACCGGAAGGCGCTCGACCTGTGTGCGCAAACGACCGGCGGGCAGGTCCTCGACGCGACGCCGCGCACCCGCCGGAAATTGACGTACCGAAACCGCCTGCTGCTGCGCCACGGCGTCAACAGCCACGATCAGGAAAATCCCGACGAACACGCTCGTCAGACCGGCAGGCCGATAACTGCGAAAAATCACGGGTCTATAGCAAATCTTAAACCTTCAACACATTGATAAGAGATTGCCTTGGCTTGTCCCCGATCTGGACACCGAACCCTCGCCGGCTGTCCTCTTTGCCTCCGGTCCATGCGCGATTGGGAATTCCTGTTTTCGATTACGAGAATGACGACGAGGACGACTCTGGCTGCGGCTCCGCCGGGCGGATCCCAAAATCTTGCAGTGCGCGGATATTCGGCCGCTTCCTTCCCCCTCACCCCGGCCCTCTCCCACGGGGAGAGGGAGCGACGATGCCCGGCTTTCTGCTGGGGAGCGTTTGGGTTCTCGAACGCCGCTTCGGCTGTTCCCTCCCCCCAAGGGAGAGGGTCAGCGTGAGGGGGCAAGCAACCCACCCACGTGTAGGGCTGCCACAAGTAATATGCCCCCTGCGCGACGAGTTCCACCGCCTATCATGATAAAACGATGCAAGAAACTGAGATTCCCCGCTCCGCCCGGCCGCGTCTCTGAGGTTGAATTGGCGATCATAGGGTCGATAATGACGCCCATGTCATCCCATCTTAAGGACCTGTTTGGGGTTCTGTGCGCCATCGCATCAGTCGCCCTTCCGGACACCAGCGCGGCCGCGGCCAGGTATTTTCGTTCCGCCGAAGGCGTTGTCCGTCCGTCCAGCGGCCGGTTGCCGGACGACTTTGGCGCACCCGGTGCCTTGTGCTGGCGCGTACCAATGGATTCCGGACATTCGACGCCGATTCTCTGCGACGGCAAAATCTTTCTGACCAGCTATCGCGCCGCGGCGAAGGAACTGGCCACGGTTGCACTCGACCAAAAGACCGGCGAAACGCTTTGGCGACGTCCGATTGTGTCTGCACACATCGAACAGACTCATCAAATCGGCAGCCCGGCGACTGCCACACCCGCGTGCGACGGCAGGCGGTTGTTTGTGTTCTTCGGCAGCCACGGTTTGATCTGTTATGACCTCGATGGCAAAAAGCTGTGGGAACACCTTCTGGGACCTTTCCAGGACGAGTACGGCGCCGGCAGTTCGCCCGTTTTGGTCGATGACAAGGTCATCCTCAATCAAGATCACGACATCGACAGTTTTCTGGCGGCCTTTGATTGCGCCACTGGAAAGCCGGTCTGGAAAACTGCGCGGCCCGACGCGGTCCGCAGTTACTCGACACCCGCCGTGTGGACCCGGAACGGTCGCAAGGAACTGCTCGTCGCCGGCGCCC
>DATEKZ010000670.1:0-6889 GCA_035277185.1 Verrucomicrobiia bacterium | reverse complement strand
GAGCGCATTCGTGGGAATTGGCACGATCGCCATGGCTCCCTCCGATTCAACGGCGGCGTAAGCTTGGATCGGCATGCTTCCCATGACAGCGATAGCCTGCAGGGGGGTCATGCCCTTCTTGAGTTCTTTGAACTTTCCACTCCATTCCTCCTCTTGGGCAAATATTTCCTGATGCGTCCCCTCCGTCTTGAACTTTTGCCGAAGGGGTTCTCCAGCGGCTTTCATTTCCCACCATGTCGGCTTTCGCGAAGTCAGCCTATTGACGGGCACCTCTTGTGTCCGCAGGACTACAGCGCCGTCGGCGCCGTAGTTTGTGCTGGCGATGCTGGTCAACTCCACGCCAGTCTCTTCCGCGTGGTCGGCAACCTGCCGGGACGACTGCTCAAGCGGCTTCCGGTTCACTAGGTCCGGCTCTGCGGGCCGCGTCATTTGGTCTGACGCCTTTTTATCACGAGCCGTGTTCAACAGTACAGACGCCGCCACAGCCAGCACGAGGATGACGAACGGCTTCTTCATGGTTCGTTATTTGCGTGTGCCACGAGCGGGACAAACCAACGGAGAATCAGAAAAGCACATGGCGGCATACCGTTTCGACAAAGCGATAGAAGCGACGGCATGAGCCAACGTCAATCTCTGCTCAAATCGATTCGGGCAGCCGCCGCCAGGAGTTCTCCCCGCGGAATGACAAGGGCGAACAAAGGCTTGTCAGTCACGGCAGCGCGCCGTTTCATACGGGCGATGAAACTGAAGTTCAACGCGTTGTTTCGCACGTCTGTTTTTCTCCTCGTCGCGCTGTTGTTCTGGTCGGTTTGGGCGGGCGCCCAGGAAAGGGCCGCTCCCACGACCAACGCGGTGCCCGACGCCGCGTCCACCACCAATCTCGCGTCCCGCCTGACTGAGTTTGATGAAGACTACGTGTCGTTTGGTCTCAACCGCGTGGAGATTCTGCGCGAACGCTCTCTGTTCGGCCAGCCGTTGTGGAAATATCTGGCGTCGCTCATCTTTGTCTTTCTGGCGTTCTACGTCTCAAAGCTCCTGGATTTTCTCACGCGCATCTGGCTGAAAAGACTGAGCGCCAAAACACAGACGCGGTTCGACGATCTGCTGCTGGAGTTGCTGAACGGGCCGGTCAAGATCGTCGCTTTCGTCATCTTCCTGCACGTCGGCTTGAGCGTGTTCCAATGGCCGCCGGTCGTCGAAGCCGTCCTGTCCAAAGGCTTGATCGTCATCGTGGCGTGCTCGCTCACCTACATGGTGTCTAAGCTGATCGACCTCCTTCTGGGCGTCTGGCGAAAGCGCGCGGTGAGTCCGGACGACGAACAGTTCCATAAACAACTGTTCCCCATCATCCGCAAATCGCTGAAAGTTTTCATGATTATTATCGCCTTCCTGGTCACCGCACAAAATCTCGGGCTGAACATCACCGGGTTGATCGCCTCGCTCTCCATCGGCGGCCTGGCCCTTGGCCTGGCGGCGCAGGACACGCTCGCCAATCTGTTCGGCGCCGTGGCGGTGTTTGTGGACAAGCCGTTCCGCGTCGGCGACCGCATCCAGCTCGACAACGTGGATGGCGTGGTGGAGACGATTGGCTTTCGCAGCACCCGCGTGCGCAACCAGGACGGCCACCTGGTCACCATCCCGAACAAAACCATCGGCAACGCCACCATCACGAACATCGCCTCGCGGCCAAATATCCGAACGTTGATGAACATCGGCATCACCTACGATGCCAGCCGCGAAAAAATCCAGGAGGCCGTAAACCTTCTGAACGACATTTTCAGGAAACATCCGAATACGCAGGACGTCTGGATCAGCTTCAACAAGTTCGGCGACTTCTCGCTCAATCTCTCGGTCATCCACTGGTGGAACAACACGGACTACAAAGCCTATCTGAACGGCATGCAGGAAGTGAACCTCGCCATCAAGGAGCGCTTCGACGAAGCGGGCATCGGCTTCGCGTTCCCGACGCAGACGCTCTACCTCAAGCAGGATTCGGAATGGCGCGTCGGGCGGAAAGCCGCGACCGAGTGATCCTGAATGATGGCGACGGCGCCAAATCCAGCGGTTGAAGCGTTCCTCGCGCAGATCGGCAACGCACTGGTCATCGGGCAAGTGTCGATAAGCCGTGCCGGAACCCACTACGAATTGCGGCATGTCGCCGACTGCCATTCTTCCACTGAAAAGCTCCGCCGGGTGCAACCCGACCAGTTGCGCGGCCTGGCACAATTCACGTCCGGCGGAGTGTTTCGCCCGCTCAAGTCCGCGCCAGACCTGCAGACTGGATGGCGCTCGACGGCCGGCAGCGCCGAGGAACTCGGACTCGCGTTGAATCAGCTCTATCCGGGAGCCCTTGCCGACTGGTATGCGGTCCAGGCTCCTTCCCCGCATGTGACGCATTTCCGCGAGTTTGCCAGCCGGCAGACCGGGATGTATCGCGTTACCACGAGGCTCACCGACGCGCAGGCGGCTCGCGTCGCCCGCAGTTGTTGTCATGAATCCCTTTGTTTGAAACGCCGCTTGTGGACGATCGGAGGCCTGGCTCCCGATCGGCTGGATGAAAAAAGTTTGATTCCGTGCCTTGAACCGTGCGCCATGTTATTGGAGCTTGCCCGCAAAGCCATGCGCATGGAACAGGAAGAAAAGCTGAAGATCGAACTGTCGTGGGGCGAACTGGCCGCGCTCCGCGCCGCGCTGGAAGCCGCCCTCGCCGGGCCGGCCCTCGACGCGCGCCCGGCGGATTTTGGTTCGCCCGGCAATCCCCGCTGCCTGCGGCTCATCCTCGAAAAGCTTGCGGCGCTCCCCAAACCGCTTAGAGTGGACGCGGAAGAATAGAAAACCGCCCCCGATCTCCATGAAAAATGCCCTTCCTCGTCTGTGGTCGCGTTGCTTCCCCGTGTTCGGCGCCTTCGCTCTCGTTTTTTGCGCATTGCAGCAGATGTCCGCGCAGTCGGAGAAGGCGGGAACCGACCTGCTCGGCAAGCCATTCCCGATGAAGTTCACCGCAGTTGACGGCCGAAAGGTGGACCTCGCCACCATGCGCGGCAAAGTTGTCCTGATCGACTTTTGGGCCACCTGGTGCGGCCCGTGCGTCAAAGAAATCCCGAACGTCAAGGCCACTTACGACAAGCTGCATCCGAAAGGATTCGAAATCGTTGGCATCAGTTTCGACGAGAAAAAAGCCGCCCTCCAGGGCTTCGTTCTGAAGCAGCAAATGCCATGGCCGCATTACTTCGACGGACTTGGCTGGAAGAACAAGTACGGCACTCAATTCGGCATCCACAGCATCCCGACGATGTGGCTGGTGGATAAGAAAGGAAACCTGCGGGAACTCAGCGCCCGCAGCAACCTGGAAAGCAAAGTTCAAAAGCTGCTGGAGGAAAAATGATCCGCTCACCGGGACGCAACACCATGGCTTCCATGATCCGACACTTCTCGTCCATCGCCGTCGCGGCGCTGGGTCTCGCCTTCGTCGCTGTGCCGGAGGCTGTCGCTGCCGAAGGCCCCGGCGACGAAGCCGAAAAAGCCTGGAAGGAGGTGCTGAAAGCGTCGCGTCCTCCCACGCCGCCGGAAGAATGGCGGACGACCAGGCCGACCGACGAAGAACGGGGGCAATTCCGCGAGAAGCAGGCGAAGCTCGCCGGCGAGGCTGCCGACAAGGCCAAAGACTTTTACACGCGCTTCCCAAAGCACGAGAAAGCCGACGAGGCGCGGAAGAAGGAACAGGAAATGACTTCCATTGCGGCGCGGCTCGGTGACAAAAGCCGCACGGCGCGCCTGGAAGAACTCGAAAAGGAGCGGTCGAAGGATCCCGGCCTCGGCGAGGATGAACGGTTCCAGTTGCGCGCCCAGGCGGTGCAGCGTGCCGCCATGAGCAAACGGGAGGAAGGCATGGCGGCCGTGATCGCCGAGTTCGAAAAAGGAGTTCGCGAGTTGCAGAAGGATTTTCCGAAGCGCGAGGAGGTTTACGGCATGTTGCTGGAAGTGGCTTCCAACAGCGAAGGCGACAAAGCCCGCAAACTGGCTCAGGAGGTCATCGACAGCGCGGCTCCTGACGAGATCAAGGGCGGCGCCCGGGCGTTGCTCAAGAAAATGGATGCCCTCGGCAATCCCGTGAACATCAAGTTCACGGCGCTCGACGGGCGGGAAGTGGACGTCTCGAAGATGCAAGGCAAAGTCGTGCTGCTTGACTTCTGGGCGACGTGGTGCGGCCCGTGCGTGGCGGAACTGCCTAACGTAAAGGCCGCTTACGAAAAGCTTCATCCGAAAGGATTCGAGATTGTTGGCATCAGTTTCGACAATCAGAAGGAAGCGCTGGAAAAATTCGTGGCGAAGGAAAAAATGACCTGGCCGCAATACTTCGACGGCGAAGGCTGGGGCAACAAGTTCGGCCGCGAATACGGCATCACCGGCATCCCCGCCATGTGGCTGGTGGACAAGAAGGGCAACTTGCGCGACATGAGCGCTCGCGAAGACCTCGCCGGCAAAGTCGAAAAGCTGCTGAACGAATAGCTCCAAGCCGCTGGAGGATTGGAGTGCTGGAGAATTGGCCCGGGTTCCCCGGAACGGCCCCCATTTTTCAAAATCCGAATTCCTTTGCCCCCATTCCCCTGCCAACTTTCTGACCAAACTCGGCGAATAGTTTGAGGGCTGAGATGTGCAGCACGAGGTTACTGCCGCGGTGTCGAACTGTGTTGGGCGGAAACTCAACTGCGGCAACGGCACGGGAGATCTCCTGGTTGTTCATAACGCCTCCGTTTTGTTGGTTTGGGTCATCGGAGTTTTACCCGCGAAACACGCGAAAGAGAAAACACGCGTTGCCCTCTTGCCTCTTTCGCGTCCTTTCGCGTGTTCCGCGGGCTCATCATCCGTCGAATATCCTGGCACCGGTCTTTCGTCACTCCTTTGCCATGTTACTCCAACGCACCCGTCGTTCTTCCCGATTTGGTCTTTCCGTCGCATGCCGTCGAGCCTTATGGTCGTTCCGTAATTATGGACTGGTTGAAGGACGTGCTTTGGCACAATGGCAATTTTCTGGGTGTTGAGTGGAATGAATGGAAAGTCATCGGCTGGCTTGGCAACGCGATTTTCTTTTCGCGATTCTTCGTTCAATGGTATGCCACAGAAAAGAAGAAACAGGTGGTGGTGCCGACGGCGTTCTGGTGGCTCAGCCTGGTGGGATCCTTCCTGCTCCTGCTCTACGCGCTTTTCTACCGAAAGGATTCGGTCTTCATCTTCGCCTACGCGTTCACCTGGATTCCCTACATTCGCAACCTTGTGATTCACCGACGGCATGAAGAATCCCGTAAGACCTGCCCGTCCTGCGGAGTCGATTGCCTGCCGTCAGCGAACTATTGCGCGGCGTGCGGAACGCGCGTGAAACCGCAGGGCCACGAACCGGTCGCGGGCCGCGATCAGATTAACATGCCGGATTGAACTATTTGACCCGAGGTGAAACCGGCGCCGGCTGAGGAGACTGAACGAGGACCGCGGGTGGGACACCGTATTTCTGGAGGATTGCCTGGAAGTCCGGATGATTTTGCCCGTACTCCTGAAGTCCGCCGATAAAGGTGTTGATCAGTTGCTTCTTGTTCGCCTCGTAGTCGTCCACGACCCGTTGCGAGGCCTCCAGATCCTTTCGCACCATACTCACCTGGCGGAACAGAAAGATGTTCACCCCTGCGCTCAGCAATAACCCGGCCATCAACGTGGCGACAACCAATGCCTGAAGACTGCGGACCTGCTGCTCCAAAGCACGGGACGTGGAATCCGAGGCGGCCGGTTCGATGGGTTCCAGGGATTCTGTCATAACACTATTTGACAATGGAAGGAGGTGTGCCGGCAGCCGACGCGTTGGTTTTCAGATTCAACGAGAAGAGCAAGGGGTCGATTGCCGGGTTACGCTTGCTGTATTCCAGCGTCTCGTTGAGCAGCGCCTGAACGAGGTTGAGATGGTTGTTGACCCCCATCGCCTGCGGCTGGATCCGGCGCAGATCGCGGCTGGAGAAGGCGTAGGTCAGGGCAAAGACCGCCGACAGTGCGGCGCTCAGAAAGAGCAGCCCGGCCAGAATGGCGGCAAACGGGTTCTTGTTCATAAACAACGGCGGGCAATGTAGCGATTGCCTCCGTCTTGTCCAACGTGTTTTTGCGCCATCCAGGAGCCGTCGGCGGACAAAAGTCGCTTGCTTTCGGATGCCCGACAGAGCAATGTCCGCCGCCGTTGCCCAGACGCTCAGGTTGTTCCCAACGTGGCGGTTGGATGACCGGGGGCGGATTGACGCCGAATCGATTTCGAGGCAGAAATAGGCCACGTGGCTAAGGAAGAGCCCATCGAATTGACGGGGACCGTGACACAAGTCCTTCCCGGCACCATGTTCCGGGTCGCCTTGCCGAATGGCCACGAGGTTCTTGCCCACATCTCCGGGAAGATGCGAAAAAATTTCATCCGCATCAGCGTCGGCGACAAAGTGAAGGTCGAGATGTCGCCTTACGATCTGGGCAAAGCGCGCATCACCTATCGGGAGTTCTGATCTCCTCCGGTCCGTTCGCGCCATACTTTCACCGGCACGACCATCTCGAAACGTGGAATCCTCGTTACCACTTTCCGGCCGCGATCCTCAATCCCCAGGTAACTTCCTTCCGCAACCGCCGAGCGGCTGCTTAACAGGTGAAAGCTGTTGTAGCTGAAACTGGCACCGGGCTGTATCACGGGACATTGGCCGATCACGCCTTCTCCTTCCACCGCCGTAATCTCGCCGCGATCGCTGGTCACGACCCATTTCCGTCCTTTGATGGTCACTGGCTCGTCCGTGTCGTTGTGAATGGTGATGAAATAAACGAAACAGTACGGGCGGTCCGAAGGTGCCACCGCATCCGGCTGGTAGACCACCCG
>DATEKZ010000669.1:0-3214 GCA_035277185.1 Verrucomicrobiia bacterium | reverse complement strand
CGCACTGGAGCCAACAAATTTCATTCAGATCGCGGGCATTGTAGGGGTTGCGGTATCCGGGTCAAGGCGTGAGGCTCCGCCGTTTGAACGACATGGTTGCTAAACGACGAAGCGCGGTTCGGTAACGGGACTGGACAGGTGCATGCGGAGCAGCTCGATGAATTTCTGGAGACCGCGCTTTTCATCCGTCCCGAGATGATAGTGGATGTGCCAGCCCAGATAGTCCTTGCGGAAATCGTGGTCGTATTCGGTCCGGTTGCTGATGATGTAATCCAGCGTGTCGAGCCCGAAGTTTTTCGCTTCGCGCAACCGGCGACGCAGGCGGGCGTTGTCCACGCCACGACGCAAGGCCCAAACGGCGTAAACGAACGGCAGCTCCGTCAACTCGTACCAGGCCGCGCCCAGGTCCCAGATCTGGTGCTCGTGCGGGCCCAACAGGAAATCGAGCGCGGGATCACCGATCAACAGGGCGTAATCGGGCATCGCGGCCGTTTCATAGCTGGCCAAGGGCTTGAATTCCGGTCGAAGCCCGCGCTCGGCCAGGAGGACTTTCAAAAGATTCACGCTCGTCAGCGAAGCGGTATCGCAAAAAACATCCCGGGCCTGTTCGACCGGCCCGCGGTGCGCGAGGAAGACGCTTTTCACCTCGCCCAACGACGCGACGGCGATGCCGTCCAGAATGTCGTATCGATCGTTGAACAAAACTTCCGTCACGCTCACCAGCGCGGCGTCGAGCTCGTCCCGTTGCAACATTTCCGCAAGTTTCGACGGCGTCACGAAGACGATCTGCTCTTCGAGTCCGCGGGTCAACGGAACCGCGTTCAGATACGGCACGGACCCGACGCGAAATGGAGCCAACGAGTCGCTGAGGTTGTCTTCGCGTTGCAACTGGACCGAGCGTTTCTCGCGGTCAAGGCGCTGCCCCAGTTCCTCAGGCGATTCCGGCGGCGCCATCCGGAGTTTGGGTGTGTCGTCTGACATGGGGGCAGACTCTAACGCAAAGCCGCGAAGGCGCAAAGCCGCAAAGGTAGAGGTAGGGCGGGCCAGTCCTCTGCCCGCCGCTTCGCGCGAACCGACGATGATGCGAACAAAGTGACGCGCCTTACCTGAAGTGCACTGCAAAGGTTCATTCTTCGCGTCTTTGCACCTTTGTGTTTCAAGAAGGGTTATCACGCTCGCCCTCCCGACCCTCCCGGGGAGAGGAGAAGCTTTCGAGCGCGTCGGATTACCTCAACCTCCGGTGATTCGTCACAGCGTGGCCGAACGGAGTTCCCTCTCCCGGGGGAAAGGGTCAGGTGAGGGCGAGCAACTCTAACTGCTTCGTTACGGGGAGAGCGTCAGGGTCAGGGAGGTCGTGCAGACAAATTCAATCCGACCACGACCAAGAACTCTATTTCACGCCGTCGCCAGATTATCTTCCAGCATTTTGGATTTGGCCGGGGGTGGTTCAGCCTCTTCCGCCTGTTGATGCCCATCGGGAAGGATCCTAATCGGTTCGTAAAACGTGTTTCGTTGCACCGGTGTGCGGCCGGCTTCGCGGATCGCTTTGATCATCTCCGCTTCGGTCTGCAACTGCGGTGACCTGGCGCCCGCCATATGGAAGATGTGTTCCTCGATGATGGTCCCGTGCAGGTCGTCCGCGCCATAACTCAACGCCACCTGGGCCAGCTTCAAACCCATCCCCACCCAATAAGCGGTGATGTGATCGAAGTTGTCGAGGTAGATGCGGCTGATGGCGATGGTGCGCAACGCGTCGAAGCCCGTGGGCGGCGACGTGACCGGGATGTCGTTGTTCTCGGGTTGATACGGCAGCGGCACGAAGCCGACGAAGCCGCGGGTCTCGTCCTGCAACCTACGCAATTGTCGCAAATGATCCACGCGGTCGGCGAGCGATTCGACGTGGCCGTAGAGCATCGTGCAGGTGCTGCGTCCGCCCAGGCGATGCCAGGTGCGGTGAACGTCCAGGTATTCCTCGGCGGATTCCTTGCCTTTGGCGATGGCGCTGCGGACCTCCTTGCGGAAGATTTCCGCGCCGCCGCCCGTGAGCGATTCGAGTCCGGCTTCCTTCAGTTCAGTTAAAACGTGCGCGACGGATTTTTTCGCGAGCCAGGCCAGGTGCAGAATTTCAACGGCCGTGAAGCATTTGAGTTGAAGCTTCGCTGGAGTGCGCCCGTCCTCGGGCGCAGCAATGGTGGGATCTCCAGCGGCACTCGAACTTTCGGGCACGTTTGTTCCTGCGGACGTTGCTGCGGCCGGGGACGGCCGCGCTCCGTGATTGCAGTTGAGCGCGCTCAACGCCTTCAACATGTCCACGTAATAACTGAATGGCAGCGACGGATGCAGTCCACCGACGATGTGCAATTCCGTGATGCCGAGCTTGAGAGCTTCGCGCGCCTTCTCGACCATCTGCGGGATCGTCAGCTCGAAGCCGTCGGCGTCGCGTTTCTTGCGCGCGAACGAGCAGAACTGGCAGCTCAGGATGCAGTAGTTCGAGTAGTTGAGGTAGCGATTGATGATGTAGCTGGCGTGGTTGCCAACCTTCTTCTGCCGTGCGAAGTCGGCGATGGCGCCGACAGCGTTCAAGTCCTTCGATTCGAACAGGCGCAGGGCGTCGGGCTCGGAAATCCGCTCGCCGGCGGCGACCTTGTCGTAAAGGTCGCGCAGCTCGCTGCGCTGGAGGAAGAAGTTCATCGCCTGATCCTGAATCCAGGAAACACCACTTCGGCCACGACGACGATCAGAAACACCAGACTGATCAATGCGTTGAGCCGAAAGAACGCCATGTCGATCCATTTCAAACTGCGTTTGCGGGCCAGCCAATGTTCGAGCAGCAGGCTGACGAGGATGACGACCAGTCCGACAAAGTATGGCACGCGAAACCGCGAAAGCAACCCGAAGCCCACGAGCAGTCCCCACATCAGCAGGTGCGCCAGGAACGCCGCCCTCAGCGCGTTCTCCGGCCCCCACCGGACGACCAGCGAATGCAGGCCGTGCGCGCGGTCGAACTCGTAGTCCTGCAACGCGTAAATGATGTCAAAGCCGACCAACCAGAAGACCACCGCCGTCGCGAGCAGCAGTGGCAGGATCGCGCTCTCCTTCATCGGCCAGAAAGTGAAGCCGCCCTTCACCGCGAGCCAGGCCCCGATTGGCGCCAGGGCCAGGGCCACACCGAGATAGATGTGTGTGAAGTCCGTGAACCGCTTCGTGAGCGAGT
>DATEKZ010000668.1:0-10301 GCA_035277185.1 Verrucomicrobiia bacterium | reverse complement strand
CACCGACGGTGCTCGTTGCGGACAATTTGACGAACGTGGTCACGACCAACCTGCCACCGGCAGACGGCTCGTATCGCTACATTGTCACGGCCGCCCGACGCGGAGCCGAAAGCCCGAACTCCAACGTGGCGATAGGAGTTTCCGATCGGACCCCGCCGGCCGCGCCGACGAATCTGCTGGCGCAGGTCGCGGCGGCGGGCATTCAGGTCTCCTGGCAGCAACCGGGCGGCGGTGAATCACCGGCCCGCTTCCATATCTATCGCAATGGAACCCTCATCCGGACCGTCACCACGGCGACGCCGGTAATTGATGGGCCGCCACGGGGCGTAATGAATTACACGGTGGCGGCCGCGGATGCCGCGGGCAACGAAAGTTTGAGCGCGCCCGCTGCCATCGAACTGTTCGTAGGCGCCGTCAAAAACCTGCAGGTATTGGTGAACATCGGCCAGGCCCCGGCCCTGTCCTGGACGTCGGATGACCCGACCGCCGTGGGCTTCAACGTGTATCGTGGCGGCATCCGGCAGAATTCATCGCTATTGACGGCGACCGACTTCGTTGACCTGCTGCCCTCGGGGACTGGCGTGGTCCAATACGCGGTGCGCGCGGTGAACGGAGCCGGCCAGGAAAGCGCGCCACGGCTGGTGGACGTCTATGCGGTCGATCTGCGTCTGGCGGCAAATCCGCTCGCCGGAAATAACCCGATCACCCGTTACTTCGACGAATACCGCGCCACCGTTTCCAACCTCACGGCCGGCGCGAGCCTGCCGCTGGAGGAAGTGGAACTCCGACGGACGATCCTGGGCGGCGAAGCGGCGGTGCGCACCAAGGCCGTCAACTCGACAATCGGCGAAGGGAACTGGCTCGATCAGAGTCTCGTCTTCCCCGGCGCCGGGATTGTCGCGGTGCAATCCATGCGCGTCCGGGCCGTTCAGGAAACTGACCTCGGCGGCAGCCTGGTCATCTACCAGAAGATTTTCGATTTCCCGACGGTCAATCTGCCTGCCAACATGGTGGAGATTTTCGCGAACCAGTTGCCGCTGGCCGGAGGGCTGTCCGCGTTCGAGGTGCGCATCTTCAATCGGGGCGGCGCGCCGGTGGACATCGTGACGACCCGCAACAACGGATCGCAGCCGGGAGACATCTACGTTTCGGTCAGGAACGCGCAGGGCCAGGAGGTCAGTAGGGGCGAGTTCAACGGAACGCCGTCGGGCACGTCGTTCCTGGGCGACGGCCGGGGTTATGTCCGTGTGGCGGCCGGCGCCTCTGTTCTGCTCACCGTGCCGAACGTTCTGGTTCCCGATTCGTTGTCGAGCAACGCGCTCATCAGTTTTGAGGCGGTCGTCGCGAAGATCTACCATCGCATCGGCTCGTCCGACCAGGAGGAGTCCGGCCCGTTGAATGGCGCGATGAGTTCCGCGCTGGCCGTGACGGATTACTACGGCACGACGCAGACGGACCGGACCGGTTACGCGAACGAGCAGCCGGTCATCATCACCGGCCAGGCCATCCATCGCACGACCGGTTTGCCCGTGCCGAATGCCGCGTTGAAGATCGGCTTCGCCAGCGGCGGCTTTCGCTGGTATCGCGAGGTCACCACCGACTCGGGCGGCAACTATCAATACACCTACAACCCCGGACCCGGACTGGGCGGCTCGCTGACGTTGTGGGCGGCGCATCCGCTGATCTTCGACGCGTTGAACCAGGCGCGCATCAGTATCTACCGCCTCTACGCGACGCCGTCCCGGGGCGACGTCCGGATGTCGAAGAACGACACCATCCGGTTCTCCATCGGGTTGCTCAATCCAGGCGACGTCGTGCTCTCGAATTTCACCGCCGTCGCGCGGGCCTATGTGCTGAGCGGGACGAACCGGACGGAAATCACGAACGTCACGGGCAGCGCGCTGTTGCCCGCGGATTTCGCTCTTGGATTCAAACAGAAACGCGATGTCACACTCGAATTGGCGGCGGCCATCAATGCCCCGGACAATGTCATCGTGGAATTCACGTTCACCTCGGGCGAAGGCGCCGTCGCCGTTCTCACGGCCAACGTCACGCTGCTGCAGGCGATCCCGGTCCTCACTGTGATCAGCCCGGCGGTCGGTTACCTGGAAACGAGCGTGGACCGCGGCACGCTCCTGAGCCGGCAGGTCACCGTCGTGAATCGCGGACTGCGCGATCTTCAGGGCGTGGAGCTGGCGCCGCCGACGAACGTGACCTGGATCGCCGCCAACCTCCCGCGCGGTGCCGACGGAAAGATCCACCTGCCGGACATCGGGGTCGGACAATCCAACACGTTCACCGTGGTCTTCGCGCCGCCTGCCAACACGCCGCTCGGGCCGACGAACGATTTCTTCGCGATCACCGGCACGAACACGCCGGCTGTGTTCAAGGTCAACGTCTATCCGCTTGTCACGTCGTCCCAAAAGGGCGCCGTGCAATTCTTCGTAGACAACATTCTGTCGCAGGACGTGCCGAACGCGACGGTGCGTCTGCGCAACACGCAGTTACAGATCGAGCTGCCGCCCGTTTACACGGACAGCGCTGCCCTGGTAACGGTCACCAATCTCCAGGAGGGACAATGGTCGTGGCAGGTTTCCGCGCCCGGCCATTCGGCAAACGTGGGAGTCATCGATGTCATTCCCGGCCAGACCGTGCGCGTGGACACGCGCCTTAACAAGAGCGTGGTCACGATCAATTTCACGGTTGTGCCGGTGCCCTACACGGACAAGTACGAGATCAAGCTCGAGCAGACGTTCGAAACCCACGTGCCGCTGCCGGTCCTGGTGATGACACCGGCCTATCGGGAGTTCATCAACGTGACGCCGGGCTTCGAGGCCAGTTACATCGTCACGGCCAAAAATCACGGGTTGATCCAAATGGAGAACCTGACGATCACCGGTCAACAGACCGCCACGGCGTCGTTTACGCCGTTAATCGATTACGTGCCCGTGTTGCTGCCCCAGCAGGAGATTGAGATTCCGTTCAAGGTCGTGTATTGGGGCACGAACGCCCCATCACAACAGAGCAATCCGCTGTCGGATTGTCTGCCGGGCATACCGGACTTCGGATATATCGGCGACTTCGTTGCTGGTCTGAGCGCGATCGCCAATGCCGAAGGACGATGCATAAGAGATAACTCACTTCTGGCCATTGCCGGCGGTGTCGCCCTGGGATTGAGGATTTACGCGGATATTACCGGCCTCTTTGCCGGGGTCGCCGAGCAGGTTGCATCGTATGTCGGCTGCGTGATCGGGTCGTTGCTGGCCAACCTGGGCGGCGGCCCGTTCGGTGGCGGCGGCCCTGGCGGCCCCAACCAGGGGACGACGCAGAACTATTCCCAGGGCGGACCGCAATGTTTCGATCCGACTACCGCAGTCTGGATGGCAGATGGAAAACAGAAGCCTATCGGAGAGCTGCGGTCAGGTGACTCGGTGCGTACCGGCCGCGGCAGGAACGAAGTGGCGACGGTAGCCCAGCTATTCCGGCGGCCGGTGGAACGGCTGCGCTGCATCCGGTTCGAGCATCGCAATGGCAACGGCACGGGCGGAATAGTACGGGCCACGGACGAGCACCTGTTCTGGGTGGACGGCCAAGGTTGGACCGTGGCAAATCAATTGCAGGTTGGTGACTGGTTGTCCACGGACACCGGCGGTGTGGTGGCTGTCAGCTCGAATGAAATCGACGACAACCCAGGTGAAGTTGTTACTTTGCAGCTCCGCGGAGACAACGCGTTTTACGCAAATGGAATCCTGGTCCACGACCTGTGCGGGCCGCTGCCGTCCACGATGCCGGTGATCATGAAGGAGGCGCGGCCATGAACCGGTTTGTCCAACTGATATTGAAGCGTTGGCACGAGCGGCATGACGGCCGGAAACGGCTCGGGCTGCTCGCGTTGCTTGGGACGCTGTTGGTGGGCGGCCCGCCCGCGGACGCTCAGCAGCAGTTCCAGGGTGTTTGCGCCGGAGTCAAGATACAGATTTTGCAGGAACTGACCATCGAACGCATTGGTTTCGAGGCCACGCTGGAACTGACCAACAATGATGGAAACGAACCCATCACCGATTTCTCGGCGGAGTTGACGTTCGAAAACCCGCTGCTGACCACGAACGCCGTGAAAAACGATTCCTCGACGCTCTTCTTCGTTCGGGCGCCGACGTTCGAGAACGTCAGCAGTGTCGGCGGCGATGGTGTCATCGGCCCGACGAAGAAGGCCATCGTCCGCTGGTTTATCATCCCGAAGATCAGCGCCGGCGGTATTGACCCGGCCGGCGTTCGCTACAAAGTGGGAGCCCGGCTCGGCGCCAAAATGGCGGGCGTGGAGCTGACTCAGGACGTGTTGCGCGTGGTGGCGGACGACATCTTCGTCAAGCCGGAGCCGCAACTTGAAATCACGTACTTCCAGCCGCGCGACGTTCAGGGGGACGACCCGTTCACGCCGCAGGTGGAGAGTCCGATTCCGTTCACGCTGGGAGTGCTGGTCAAGAATTCCGGGTACGGCCTGGCGCGGAAAGTGAAGATCAATTCGCAGCAGCCGAAAATCGTGGAAAACAAAACCAGCCTGCTGATCATCGCCCAGCTGCTCGGAGCGCGCGTGATGGATTCTCCGCTGCAAAACGCCAATCTGTTGGTGGACCTGGGCGACATCGGACCCGGTCAGACGCGCAAAGGCGCGTGGGACATGATTACCACCTTGTCCGGCGAGTTTACCGAGTTCAAGGCGTCCTACACCCACTCCTCCGATCTGGGCGGTGAAGAAACCTCCGTCATCAAGGCGTTGACGGCGCATTTTATCGCGCATGAAGTGTTCAACGACCAGGCGGGGCGCGATCGGATCAAGGATTTCCTGGCCGACACCGACCGCGATCCGGACATCATCCCCGACGCGCTCTACGAAAGTGAAGGCAACATCCTGCCGGTGAATTATCTGGTCAACGCGGCCATCAACGGGAGCGGCTTGACTTATCAGGTGGACCTCGCGGCCGATCGGGAAGGGTGGGGCTACCTGCGGTTGACCGACCCGGGCCAGGCGCGATTGCGCATTGCCAGCGTCGTGCGCTCGGATGGCAAGGTTGTCAACACGAACAACGTCTGGACAAACTACCGCTACGACCCCTCATCCAACGCACGTCTGGATTACCTGAATATTTTGGATTTGGTGCAACTGGGTTCCTACACTTACTCCCTCACCTACGCGCCGTCCGCGGTGGACACCAATCCCCCTGTCACAACACTGAACTTTGCCGGGGTCGTGACGCAGACCGGCGGCAAATACTACATCACGCCGGACACGCAGATGTTCTTCCTTTCGGATGACGAGAGCCCGGTCAGCATCGTCTATAGCGTGACCAATGGTCCGTTCCTGCCAGCCCTGCCGTTCCGGTTACGCACGCCGGGTGAGTATTCGCTCCGATATTACGCCACCGACGCTGGCAACAATCGTGAGCCAACCAACTCCACCACGCTGGTCGTGCATGACGATCCCCCGGCCCTCGCAAACGTGACGGTCTCGCAGCCGGCGATTGTCGTCGCTGGAGATGCTGTATCCATTCGGCCTTCCGACGCGGGAGTGTTGTTCCAGGCGTTGCCGAACCCGACTCGGGTGGACGCGGACATCGAGATCTTCCGCGGTGTCGTTGCCTGGGCGAACGTGCGCGGCGTGCCGTCATCACCCACGAGTGACAATGACGCTTCGTTGACCGTCGGCGGAGAAAACGTGGACTTTTACAAATATCAACTCGATGGCGGTGCGTGGAGCGCGGATCGGTCCGTCGCATCGCCGATCAATCTGACCGGCCTTGGCGCGGGCGCGCACACAGTGTCGATCCTGGGTCGGTCGCAGTTGGGAGATTACGTGCCGGAAGCCAACGCGGTGCGGGTCAGTTGGGTGGTTGACCTCGCGGCGCCCGCCACACGGATCATCGGCGCGCCGGCCACACCAACACACGATCGCTCGGCTAATCTGACGGTTGGCGGCGCCGGCGTGACGGCCTATCGCTGGACGATCAACGACGGGTTTTATCGACCCGAGACGACGGTGGCCAGTCCAGTGGTCTTGAGCGCGTTAACCGGAACGCAGCAGCTGGTAAAGGTCATCGGCAAGGTTGGCGGAATCCTCCAATCAACCAACAACGCCACGACCGTGAGTTGGAACATCGATGCCGGTTACGGTGGCGATTTCTCCGCATTGGCGCGGGTTCGCAGTGCGACCGTTACGAACATCGGCGCGGCCGCGATGAACTTCGGTTGGGATGGACGCGGCGACGACGGCACGCTCCAGTCGCCGGGCTGGTATTTGATCAAGATCACGCTGCGCGACCAACTGGGCCGTTTCTCGTTCGCGACGCGCCTGGTGAATATCGCCGAGCTGTCCGGCGGTCAGACGGTGCTCGCGGACGTCGTCCGCGGGGCGCGCCATCCGCACGCGCGGGGCCGCCGCGCCGTCTGGCAGGATCAAAGCGACGGCAATTTTGAAATCTACGCATTGGACCTGGCCCAAACCAATACGGCAGCCACCGCGATTACGAGCGAAACACTCAATCAGGAGAACCCGAAGACGGACGGTCGATACGTGGTTTGGCAGGCACGACAGGCAAACGGCAACTGGGATGTCCGGCTCAAGGAACTGGGTTCGCCCAATCCAGCGCAGCCAGTGACCGACACCGGGGACAGCGACGAAGTCAATCCGACGATCGATTGGCCGTGGGTCGTGTATCAAAGCAAACCCACCGGGAATCCCGACGCACCGTGGCAGTTGCGCGCGCGAAATCTGGCGACGGGCCAGACGGCGGATGTTTATTCCGGACCGCAGGACCAACTGGACGCCGACGTGCAGGCGGGCCGTGTTGTCTGGCAGGATCACCGCGACGTGGGATTCGGGGAAATCTACTTCAAGAACCTGGAGACCGGCGAGCAGCGGCGGATCACTACGAATTCTTTCGGACAATACTTCCCGGCGATTTTCGATCGCTGGATTGTCTGGCAGGATAACCGCAACGGGACCGTGGATATCTACGGCTTCGATCTGT
The DNA here is from genome assembly GCA_035277185.1 of Verrucomicrobiia bacterium. GTDB lineage: Bacteria > Verrucomicrobiota > Verrucomicrobiia > Limisphaerales > AV2 > DATEKZ01. Next base: position 3,276 of record DATEKZ010000668.1, on the reverse strand, counting down.
TGCGCAACGCGGAGATCAGGGTCACTGCCACGCCCGAGAATGAGGCGCGGCCGTTCCTCGACGGGCCGTGGCTCGTGTGCGAAGAGGATTCGCTTGGCGCGCTGACCGCGAACGTGCGGCTGGTGCATCTGCCGAGCCTGCGCGCGGTGCCATTGACGCGGTCGATCTCGATGAAGAACCGGCCGGCGCTGGCGGCCGGGCAGGTGCTCTGGCAGGAGAACGCGGGCAATGCCACGCGCATTATGGCGGCAGGTTTGCCGGCAATTCAGGCGGTATTTCAGAACCAGAATGCCGTTCCGATCACCGACACGCTCGCCGCCTACCAACCCAATGCGTTCTCCTTGCTGACCCTTTGGAATGCGCAAGCCGGCGTCCAGGAGGTCGTCCGCTATTCCTCGCTGGTGCCGCAGGTCGTCAGCGAATCGGCGCGGTGGGTCGCAGGACAGCCGACGGGCGACAATTTCACGCTGACTCCAGGTTCATTCGTTTGGGTGCGATTTGATGACCGCCGTGTGCTTGACCTCGGGCTGAACAGCGGGAGCGCGGTGAACCTGTCGGCAGGCGTGAACGTATTCAGTTACACCCAATTCCCGAGCCAGTTCAGTGCGTTCAAATTGTTGCGGCAACTCGGACTGGGCAACGCTCGCGGGGTGAGGATGCTGGATGGCGAATCCGGCCGCTGGGTTGTCGCCTCCGTGCAGAACGGCACGTTGATCGGCGAGGATTTCCCGGTCCCCAACGTCGCCGTGTTGTTGCTCGACATGGCTGCGCCGGTCAACCAGTTCAAACCACAATAAGGCCATGAAGAGATTTGCATTCAGTTCGTTGCGGTCGGCGATAATCTCCGCTGTGTGGTGGATTTCCGCTTCCGGCGCGGGAGCCATGTCGCAGGCGGAGTTGCAACGGCAACTTGCGGACGGGGCGAGCATCACGGTGATTGACATTCGGTCCACCGCCCTCTTCCAAAAGGGGCATATCCCGGGCGCGATCAACGTCCCGGCGGCGCTGATTCCAGAAAAGGAACTGCCGCCGCTTGGAAAGGTTGTCGTGTGCGACGAAGGGCTGGGGCAGACCACCGCGGAATCAGCCGTTGCGGCGTTGAACAGGAAGAAGGGCATTGCGGCAGAAATGTTGGAAGGCGGGTTCGCCGGCTGGGAAGCGTTGGCGGGAACAACGACGCGGGAGTCGGGCCTCCAAAAAGAGGAACTGAACCTGATCACCTTTGACCAACTGAAAAAGACGAATCCCGCGGAACTGGTCCTGGTGGACTTGCGCAAACCTCGCGTTCAGGTGCGGCAGGGCGAACCCAACGCCGATGCCCCGGCGCCGTCTCCGCCGTTGACGGATCTGCGAAAAGAGTTTCCTCAAGTGCCGATCACGAGATCGCCGTTCGACCTGCCGCAGGCCAAGCAGTCGGAAACGGAACGTGGAAAGGGGGGACCGGTGCTGGTATTGATTGACGATGGCGGTGCTGACAACTCGGCGCAGGAAATGGCCCGGACCCTGAAGGCGAACGGAATCAAACGGGTTGTCATCCTGGCGGGCGGCGAAGAAATCCTGTCGCGCGGCGGCAGACCCGGCTTGCAACGCGCCGGCGTCACCATCAGCGTTCCGGAACAAGAGAAATGACGACCATGTTTGCCACTATAGGTCCGCGCGGTGAGTGGCGCGCTCGCGGCCGCTGGCGCAGGGGTTTGTTGTTGCTTGGCATGCTCGCGTCGATGGTTGGCCAGACTTTGGCTTTGACCCTTACCGACGTGACCACAGTCAACGTTACGCCCGAAGGTTTCTCGGTCGTCTTCCATGGTTCCGAACCCGTTGCCTCGGGCCTCTCCGTGTACGCTGACGCCGGTGGGCTGACCAACCTCGCGGGACAGGTCGGGATCGAACTGTTGCCGTTGCACACCGGCAATCCGGCATTGACCGAGCCGTACCCGCGACGCCAGAACAACGCGGTCATCCGGCAGAAGTCCATGAGTTCCGGTCTGGGCCACGTGCGCGTCACCGGCTGCCGGCCCAACGCAACCTATTATTATCGCGTTCGGGCGACGGGCACGAATGGACAGGAAACGGTCTGGCCGCCGAACGGTCCGCTTCCCGCGGTCACAACCGCCACCGAAACTGCCTTCGTCAAAAGTTCAAAACAGCTTGTCGTCGAATTGTCCGGTGACGCCGAGGGCCGGATCGTAACGCTGTCTCATGCCAGTGCCGCTTATGCGCTGGCGGCCGTGGGCGGCGACGGCGTCGGCACCAATCAGTTCTATTTCGCCCTCAGCGACCTGATCGCGTCGATCGGCAATACCAATTTCATTCCGGTGGGCGACCAGCAATTCGACGTGCAACTGCTTGGCGCCGGCGGCGGGGCCAATCGCTACACGCTGAACTTCGCCCCGGCATTTGCTGTGGCCGATATTTCCAGCGTGACGTATGGGAGCAACCAGGCCACGGGCGTGCTGATGGTTGGCGTAGGCTCGACGGTGTTGCGCGCCGGCGACAGTGGAAGTGTACCTGTCTCCCTCTCTGCATCCGGGACACTGGGAATCGTCAACTTCACCTTTGACGTTCCCCCCGGCCGCCTCACCAATCTCACGATCCAGTCGTTGTCACCGGCGATTCAGACCACGATCCAGCCGGCATCGGCGACGCAATGGCAGGTGACCCTTGCGTTTCAGGCAGGTAAGACGCTCACGGGCACGCAGAAGGTGGCTCAGATCAATTTCACCGCCGTTGCCAGCCAATCTTCGGCTTTCGTGCCGCTGCAATTGGTCGCCATCGACGGCCGCCATGGCGACAGTTCGTCGTTTGCCACGCAGTTCGGACAAAGCGGCCGGATAACGGTTGTTGCCGGGCAACCGCTGTTGGAAGCGCAGTTCGTAGCGGGCGGCCGGCAACTGATCCTGTACGGCGTTCCCGGCGCCACCTACCAGATTCAAATTGCGACCAGCCTGGGCGACCGTGACTGGAGCGACTGGACGAGCGTTTCGCTGACGAACCTTTCGCAAGTCATCTCTGGCGTCAGTTCTCCGCCCGTGTCGTTTTTCCGGGCCCTTCAGGTTCAACGGTCGCGGCTCGAAATTCAATTCGTGCCCGGAGGCACGCCGATTCTTCTTTTGCACGGAACGCCCGGATCCAGTTATCAGGTGGAGATCGCCAGCAGTCTGGCAGGGGGCGGCAATTGGACAACCTGGGCGCGCGTCCCGCTGGTTGGCGCAAGTCAGATCATTCCGGGTGCGATCCCGCCGGGAGGAGCTTTCTTCCGCGCGTATGAGTTCTCGG
>DATEKZ010000667.1:0-5648 GCA_035277185.1 Verrucomicrobiia bacterium | reverse complement strand
GGGAAACGTGAAGGCGTACTGGCTGGCGTTGAAGATCGTCACGTCCGCGGCCGGCACGCCATTGATCAACAGATCGCCCGCGTCCACGCCGGTCACATCCTCGCTGAACTGAACTTCGATGTCGGAAAGACCCGACACCGTGGCGCCGGCGGGCGGAATCAGGCCCGCCACCGCGGGAGGCGCCGTATCCACGGTGCTGGACAACGAGACGTTGATCACGAAATCGCTGCTCTGGCTCAGGGAACTATTGAAGGCCTGCACCGCGATGACGTTCGTGCCGTTGACCAGGTAAGCGCGCGGGTTGCCCAGCGTGAAATTCTGGAACGGAATCGGTTCCTGCAACGCCGGCGACGACGTGCCGTCAAACGGAATATCGCCCGGGGGCATGTTGAAACTCGCGACCGGTTGTTCGTTGATCCAGGCGATGAAACCATCGTCGCTTTGTGCGCCAAGCTGCAGTTCGCTGATGTCATTGACGTTGTTCAGGACGAACGTCCGCCGCATGAAGATGCAGGTATAGAAACCCTGCATGTCGGTCAGAGGCGTGCCGGGGCTGGGTTGAACGTCGCCGTACCAGAAAGGCGCGGCGGCCGGCGTCCACCCCGAGTCATCGAAGGTGATGGCCCGCCAGGCAGTGGGGTCAGGCGAAGAAGCCTCGGAGAATCCTTTGAGAAAGTTCCAGGTGGAATCGATCGGGAAAATCACGGCGCTTTCGGCTGAAATGACGGAGGCAAAGATGCCAAGAGCGGCGAGAAACCTGTGAAAACGCATTTGGATGTATAACTTTCTTGTCCCTTTTGTAGCAATGACTTTGCCACATTTTCGTCCCGATACAATTTACTTTGTCGCCATTCCCGCCAGAAAACCCGGGGCGCGTCGCCGGCGGGCCCGGTCATGAAGTCGCTGCGAGGGGAATGCCGAGGATGACCTGCTGGCGCGTGGGCTCGGAAGTGACGCAATCCAGCGACCCGCCCGCGTTGGTAAGAAGCTCGTAAGCGGCGGCCAGGAGCAGATTGGCGTACTGGGAACGGATTTCAGCGAACGGGAAGGGCTGGTCGGCAACGTAGGCGAGGGTGAGGTTGAGCAGGTGCTCGGTGGAGGTGCCCGGAGGCAGCGACTTGGAACGGGATGAATTCTTTGGATACGCGACGCGAGCCAGGGACATCGCACCGTGATCCGCCCTGGTCTCGGCGATGATCTCCCGCGACAGCAGAACGACCCAGTGCGAACCCAGAACGATGTATCCGTCCGGTTGCGGCGGCGCCTCCAGGACCCAGCCCGGGCGGAATCCGGCCAGCGGGCCAAGATCTCTCGCCAGGTCCGTGATCTCGCTTCGGCCAAAGACATTCCCCAGACTGCGGCGTAAAGGGCCGCACTTGCGGAGCAGGGCCGAGGCAACTTCGCTGGCTTGCAGGATCGCTTTCAGAGCCGTATCCAGGCGCTCCGGGTCGCTGATCACGAGCTGCGCGAATTGAGTGTTGCCGCTGATGACCGACACATGGTTGGCCAGGTCATGGACGAGCAGCGACGATAGCGCCGCCATCAGTTCCAGCGGCGGAACATTCGGCTCTTCAGGTTTGATGGGCGGCTCAGACATATCGAACAGCGTCGGCAATCAGACGAATCATTCAGACGGATCAATCAGAGTCCGCCATTCCGCGCAGCAGCCGCGTTCTCAACCGGCGTTTCCCCGCAGCGCATGAAACTCGGCAAACATTTGCTCCGCGCGTTTGGAATCAAGTTCATCGGCATTTCTGCTCGTGAACAGGGCGAGGATAATGCCGTCGTTGCGGCGGGCGGATTGGAGCAGGGCATTCTCGTACACCCAACGCATCCGGACCGCGGGGATGCGATGCAGCGAGAGCACTTGATAGGCGTCCGCTACGCAACGCCACGCGTTGTCCAGCGCCACGGCGGGAAAGCCTCGCGAGTAGGTCTCGTTCAGCGCCGTCTTGTCGGGAAACCGCACGCCGCAGGCAAACACGCCGGCAACGCGCTGCTGCTGCACCATCCACTCTTTGATCGTTTCTTTCATTCATGGGCCGGTGGCGCGCCGGCTGGCAGAGGGCAGGGCGCGTCACTCCGTGCGCGCCGTGCCAATCACGTATCGAGATTTCTTTGTCATCGTACCAGTTTCGGAGCGGCCTTGCTGGAACGCACGATCACTCCGCGTGACGATCCGACCTGGGCGACGATCCGGGAATTGGGTCCCAGGATCTCCAACCGGTCGAACCGGCCCAGGGCGAGGCCCTGCCCCAGTTGGCGCGATTTTTGAGAGACGAATTCCAGAAAGTTGATCCACAGTTCACTGTTGCGGCACTGCCATTCGTAAAGCACATCTCCCTGCACCGAACAGACCAGGACCTCGTCAATGCTCGTCGGGAAGATGTCAACTTCGGCCGCCATGGCCGTCGGGAAAGGGGCAACCCCTGTCAAACGGGTCGTGTCCGTCAGAGGAGAAAGGACCCCGGCGGCATCCATTCCGGCTTCGTCTCCTGCGGAGTCGGCCACGAGGGGTTCCGCGGGCGAGACGCCGGCCACGCCGACGGGCGTCGGCGCCACGGCGGTCGGTTCCGGATGAAGGGTGGATCCGGCGGGATCGGCGTCTTCCGCGGGTGCTTGCTGGCCGACTTCATCACGCATGCGCGCCGCTTCCATGAGCAGGAATTCCCAGGAACCGGTGATGGTCTGTTCCGGCGGTTCTTCAAAGGGTTTGAGGCGGAACTCGCCGCCCTTCAAGGCCAGCAGATAGTTGAAGGCCGGTTCGCCTTTTCGGTTGCCCGACACCGCGTGGATGATGGCGCCGTCCCTGATGTAAATCTCTCCCTGCTCGTTTCCCGCGGTAATCTCGAGGAGGGACGAGTTCCGGCTCAGGCATTCCATTTGCAACACCTCCTGCAATCCCACCCGCCGCAACACTCCACGAAAACCTTCCTCCGGCTGCCACTTGATGATTTCGTTGAGAGTGGCAAATATGCTTTCCAGACCCTCGATGTTGGTCGGCTTTTCCAGGAACAGCTCCGCGCCGTTACTCAGGCAGGCGGCGCGGTAGTTGTCGTTGGCGTAGCCCGTGAGCACCACCTTTTGCAGGTTGGGATATTTCCGGTTCAGCAAGGTCAGAAACTGCAGCCCGTCCACCACCGGCATCTGCACGTCGATCGCCACCAGATTGATCGGATGTTCCTGGATGATCGAGAGCGCCTTGCCGGTGTTGTGCGCGAGATGGATCTCCCAACTTCCCTTGCTCCAGACGCTCATCACTCGCTCGATCATTTCGAGAAAGCGCGGATCGTCATCGACAAACAGAATTCGCCGGCGGTGCTGAACGGTCGTGGCCATCGGTTCAATTCGTTTCGCTGAGCGATAGTAAACCAGTTCCCGTGCCCTGTTAACAGGATTTACCGCGCGATGGCCCCGTCTCCGTCGCGCGGCTCCGCGTCGCGCCGCCGCAGTTCCTCCTCCGCCAGTTGCCGCAACGCCGAACACTCCACTTCCGCGTCGCCGACGCGCCGGTAGGTGCCCTGACCGGCTTCGCGTTGATAGGTGAACTGCTGGGGATTCGGCAGCACCGCAATCTGCTGGAGCGCAGAGGCCGGAATCTCCGACGGGTTCTGTTGCAACGCCTGTTCCAATGCGGTCGCAACCGCGGCGGAAACCCGGCCGTCCTGCACGTGGGCGAGCAACAGCTCGGCGACCCCGGGATCGCTGATGAAGGAGAGCGTTTGGCCGGCCGCCTCGATGATTTCCGGTTCGTCATTCCGTTCCACGAGCAACGCGATCAACGGTTCAACCGCGGCCGCGCCCTGGTCGGCCGCCGCCTGCCAGTCGCGCAGCGCGATCGCAGCGAGCGCGCTCAAATCGGGATCCGATAACTCCGCCCCAAGTTGCTTCAACGCCTCGGCCGCGGCCTGACGGACGGGCCCGTGCTTGTCCCGCAGCAGCGCCGCGATCGCATCGGCCGAACTCGGGTCCCGGAGTTGTGCCAGGGCGCCGACCGCGGCCAGGCGGGTTTGGCTGTCGCCGGAAGAGAGCGAGGTGACCAGCGGCGGCACGGCCATTTCGCCGAACGCCACCGCGTCGTCCCACTTCTCCTGAACGACCAGTTGCCGGGCGCGCTGGGCGGCGTCGGCCGGTTGCCAGCGCAGCGATTCCAGCGATTTGGCCGCCGATTTGCGGACCCATGGGCTGGCATCGTCCAGTGTTCGGACCAGCGGCTCCACGGCGCGGGGGTCGCCGATTCGTCCCAGCGATTCCGCAGCGGCCTGGCGCAGATCCGGATCATAGTCTTCCAGCAGCGACAACAGAACATCGGCGGCGGTGTGCCGCTTGTGCCGCGTGCCATCCATGACGGTGGCCAATTGCCTTTCGATCATCGGCGCCTCGCCGAGCGCCTTCAGAATCTCCGCGGCGGCCACCTGAACGGCGTAGTCTTTGTCCCGCAGCGCGGCCCGGATTTCGGGCAGCGCGCGCCGGGCCGCCTCGGAGCGCTCCCAATAAGGCTCCACCCGCCTCAAGGCCCGCGCCGCCGCCTGCCGCACGGCGCTCTGCTCGTCCTTCAGCGTCAACACCAGGGCTTCCACAGCGCGATCATCACCCAGATTTCCGAGCGCCTCCGCCGCATTCTGGCGCACCTCCTTGTCCGGATCGCGCAAGAGCGCGATGACCGCCTCGACGCTGCTGCGGTCCCGCAGTTGTCCCAGCGCCTCCAAAGCCGCGGCCCGGACTTCCCAATGATGGTCCTTGAGCGTCTTGACCAGCGGCCCAATGACACGGTCGTCTCCCAATTTGCTCAACGCCGAGGCCGCGGCTGCGCGCGCGTTATGGTCCGCGTCATTCAATACTGACAGCAACGGGTCCACGGCGCGCGCGTCTCCGGCCCGGCTTAAGGCGTTGGCCGCTGCGGTGCGCACGAGGCTGTCGGCGTCTTTCAACGCCTCCACCAGCGGTTTGACCACGCGCGAGTCGTTGATCTGGCTGAGGAGTTCGACGGCCGCCACGCGTTTCTGGTAGGCGCCGTCTTTGAGCAGCACGAGCAACGGTTCCACGGCGGCGGACCCCATTCGGGCCGCCTGTTCCAGTTGGCCCAACGCCACAAAAAAGGTTGTGCCCGTGTCGTCACTTTGGGGTTGCCATCCCAGGATCTGGAGCGCCTGGGCCGCGCGGTAGCGGACCTGCTCGTTCGGGTCGCGCAACGCCGCGACGAGGGAATTGATGGCGCGCAAGTCACCGAGCTTCTTGAGGGAACTGATCACGACCTCGCGCACCACCGGGGCGTCGTCGGAAAGAGCCATGACCAGCGGGGTCAAGGCGCGGTCGTCTTTGAACTCGCCCAATGCATGGGCGGCGGCGCAACGAACCGATGCCTCATCGTCCCGGAGGAGACAACTGGTGAGCGGTTCGATGGCGGCGATGTCACCGCTTTCTCCCAGCTTCTCAACGGCCGACTTGCGTATCCTGGCGTTCTTCGACTTGAGCTGTCTCAGCGTCAACCACTGCATACTTCGAATGGGTCGTTTCGGATCGCTCCACGCTCCGACGCACCGCCGATTGATCATCTCCGCCTCCCATCCGGTTGTCCAGCAATCTCCCCCTTTGGGCAATGTCTGAATTCGTGTAACGTCGAGCCTGTGGCTCGACTGGTCGGGGTA
>DATEKZ010000666.1:0-4331 GCA_035277185.1 Verrucomicrobiia bacterium | reverse complement strand
TGGCGCTCGTCAGCGGCGCCAAAGACGGAGGCGTGAAGCTCTGGTCCACACGCCGGCAGAAAAAAGCGGACGCCCTTGCCGGGGCCTCGACGCCGCTGGGGTTTTCCAGAGACAGTCGCGCGCTGGCGGCGTTCGACCGGCCGGACGGCGTCGTGTTCTTCAACCTCGAAACGAGCGAGCCTGTGCAGAAAATTCAGTTGGACGTTTCCCGCGGCATGCCGGGCCCTCATTTCAGGTTCGGCACCCCCATGGCAATCAGTGAAGACCTCAGAACGTTGGTCCAGGCCCTCGGCGATGGCGCGATAAAAATCCGGAATACCGAAACCGGCGACACCAGCACCCTCAAAGCATCCGACCGTCCGGTCGGACTTGTAGCGTTGTCGCCGGACGGCCGGTATCTCGTCACGGGCGAACACGATCAACTGCCGCGGTTGTGGGACCTGCGCACCGGCACCAACACCTTCTTGCCCGTCGAATCGTCCCGCGTCTTCTTTTCTCCTGACGGGCGTGTACTGGCGGCGCTCAATCCCGGAGAAAACTCCATTCAGATAGTGGACCTGGTGACGCGAACGGTGCGGACCAATCTGGCGATCGACGCTCAGCCGGGTTTTAACGCCAACGCCGCGTTCGCGCCCGACAGCCGCACGCTGGCAGTCACCTATCAGGATGATACGATTCGTCTCTGGGACGTGGCCACCGGGGCGTTGATCGGCACGTGCGCGGGCCACAAACAGCCGGTCTTTTCCGTGGCCTTCTCGCCGGATGGCAAAACCCTGGCCTCGGCAAGCGACGACAGCACGTTGAAGCTTTGGAATGTCGCGACCCAACAGGAATTGCTCACGGACCGGCGTCTCGGCGGCGCTATGTCCGGACTGATGTTTTCGCCCGATGGCCGCTCGCTCGTCGGCGGCAGCAGCCCTTTTTCTCGAACATCCGGGCTTCGGTTCTTTCGCGCGCCTCTCCTCAGCGAGATCACAAGCGCGAAAAAATGAGGTACGGCATAGCAGCCTGAATTCCGGTGTCGTACGGGTTTTCCTGTTTCGAGTTTTACGGAACGGGGAACTGAGGGTTGCTGTTTGCCGCAACCCCCAGTTCCCGTTTTGCGAGCGATCAGCCCTTCACTTCCATGTTGTTCATCACGCTTTTCACGCCGTGAATGTCCATGGTGAGTTTGGTGACCAGGTCTTTCTCGGCCTGGTTTTTGGCTTCGCCGTTCAGAGTGACCACGCCTTCCCGGGTCGTCACTTTGGTTCTCAAGGCGCTGGTCGAACGGTGCGCGAGCAGCGCGGATTTCACCTGTGCCGTGATCGACGCGTCATCAATCACTTCGTCCAGGCTGCGAGGGGGTGGTTGAACGGACACCTTCATTTCATTTTTGACCGCTTTGACGCCTTCAACGTCCTTGGCGTATTCCGTCGTCAGCTCTTTTTGAGCTTCGCTGGTAGCGGTGCCACTCAAGGTCACGTTACCGTCTTTCACGGAAACCGCCGTTTTCGTGCCACTCACGCTGCGGTGATAGAGCAGCGCTGATTTGACCCTGAACTCGATCCAACTATCCGACCGTTCATCGGCCGGTTTGACCACCAGTTGGTTATCGACACTTTTGACGCCGGGCAGATTTTCCACGGTGTCCTGCGCCATCGCTTTGTGTGACCGGGAAGGTACTTCCCCTTTCAGGGTTACAACCCCGTCCTTCGCTTGAATCTTGATGTCATCGTCCTTCAGGTAGGTGCGATAGACATAAGACTGTTTCGCCGCGGAGACGATGCGCCCATCGTCACCCGCTGCAGCCAGCAGCGACAGGGAATTGACGGACGTCGCCAGAGCGACCGCCAGTAGTGCCAGCATGTATTTTGTTTTCATCTCTTTCCCTTTCCGGTTTGTCGGGTTGGCCGGTCCGAAGCAACCGTTTACTTCCACGGTAAACAGTCGTCCTCGAATCATTCTCTCACGTGGTTACAGGTCCTTCCCTGGATGATGCCATCCGTTACCTCGGATGTGGCAGGAAAGGTGGCGGTGGCAACCCGGGCGGGTGCGGTGGGTGCGGCATGCCGCGACAGCCTGCAAGAATCAACAGCAGCGCCAGAAAACATTTCAGCATTTTCATGGGATCCGTTCCTTTCGTTTGGCTGAGTCGCCTTTGTTCCCGCGATCCTGCAGGTTACAGCGGGTTCCGTCCCTGAATGATCCTGACCAGGACCATGACAATGGCAACTACCAGCAGGATGTGAATAAACCAACCGATCGTGTAGCCGGTCACCAACCCCAGCAGCCACAGAACTATCAGTATCATTGCAATCGTCCACAACATATAGGTCCCTTTCAATGGGGGATCACTGCCAGCCGGCGCACCGGCGCCGACGTCCAGCGATCCCGAGTTCATAGTACGCGCTCTTTTCGCGATTGTTTATCGGCTAGGTTTATCGGCTAGGGGACTACCACCCAGATACCGCCGCGCATCGTGTGGCCGCAACCCGGTCCATGAACATGGCCCGTATGGTGGTACCAGTGCCTGCGATGGTAGTAATGACCGCAGTTGCCGGTACAGACGTGACCCGACTCGATCCTGACGCGCGCGCCCGCATGAACGTGGCCATGGTCGGAGACCACGCAGCCGCCGAATATGGAGGCAACTGCCAGGATCCCTGTCATTGTCGCAAGATGCAGCGCTTTCATTGAACGTCCTTCTTGCCTGGTTTTTTGTTTCATGGGCGAAAGCTAAGCCGCGAGCCGGGCGCAAACAATCGGCGCCACTCTGATCGTGCCCTCGGCGCGCGTCCGACCCCGCCCCGGTCATTATCCGAGGCCGCAATCAGCGGGGGTGCCAATTGAAACCAGCCGCGCCAGGCCTAAGATGGATCAGGAAAAGACGGGATCAGAGATGCCAGATGAAAACAGGTACTAGTACAGGTGGGTCGGCCGGAAGGAACAACGGATGTACGAGCACGAGCACATCATGGAAAGCGCGGAGGAAGCGGCCGCCCGCACCGTTTTGAACATCATCCACAGAAACATTGCCGGAAAGGGCAGTAACCACCCGAAAGGAACACTGCGATGACCTGGTTTCCGACAAACAAGACACGGCGTATCCCCGTGCGTTGGATGGCCTCCACCAATTGCGCCATTCCCATAAGGAACAAACGGCCAATCCGGGACCGTGCGGCGAACCCATTGTACTCGACGAATCTCCTGTGTGAGGCATGCGCACCCGAGATCGGCAGCGAACCGGTGCGAGGTCGCGTATGCAGCTCAGAAAGGTGATGAACAGTGACGTCCCGGCCGTCACCCTGAACACCCCGTTGGGCGAGGCGGCCCGTCGGATGACCGCTTTGAATATTACGTCCCTTCCAGTGTGCGACGGCCCGAAGCTCGTCGGCTTGATCACGGCGCGCGACCTCATCGTACGCGCCGCGGACGAAGGTCTCGACCCGCGGAGCAGCACTGTGCGCGAAGTGATGACACGTCAGGTGATTTGTGTGGGGGAGGATCAAGACACCCACCGGGCGGCCGTCCTCATGCAACGCTACAATCTCTTCCAATTGCCTGTGGTGAACCAGCAACGACACCTGGTAGGGATTGTTTACTTCAGCGACCTGGATCGCGGCGAGTGACCGGAGGGGCACTGTTTTGCAAACCGGTTGACCGAGTTTGGCGTTTCTGTGCGTAATGGATGGCGACGATGAGCGGGGGAACCAAACGCAGTGACAGCGAAGCGTTGCGGGCCGACAGCGTCGAAGGAGAGTCGCGACGGGCGCTGACTACCCGCCCTGCGACAAACAAACAGACTGTTGGACCGTTTCGTGAAGCCGCTGGGTTCAAGCCGACCCATGAAGCCCGGCAGGAATTGGCGACCTTGTACCCGGGGGAGGATTTACACCGCCTGCTGTTTGAGAAGGTGCCTCATCCGAGGTTCATCTGCGATGCCTTTACGCTCCGCTTTCTTGAAGTAAACGAGGCAGCCGTTCGTCACTACGGCTGGTCGCGCGACGAATTCCTGCGGATGACGGTCACCGACCTGGGCGCGCCGCAGGAGGCCTCACGGCTGCGGGAGTTCTGTCGGGAAGCGTGCGTCCGAGGGGTTTTTGCGAGACGTCATCCCAGCCCTGTCTTTCGGCAGCTAAAGAAAGGCGGTCTGCCGATCGACGTCGCGATGGACGCGGCGCTGATCCCCTCGCGCGGGCGGCGGACGTTCCTGCTCCTGGCGCAGGACGTCACCCGGAAACAGCACGCCGAACGGCGACTGCGCGCCCAGCACGCCGTCACACGGGCGCTGGGCGAATCCTCGACGGAGGCCGAAGCCAGCCCCAAGATTTTTCAAGCACTCTGCGAAG
>DATEKZ010000665.1:0-2768 GCA_035277185.1 Verrucomicrobiia bacterium | reverse complement strand
CACGGATGGAGCGGCCAATGAGCCGCTGAATTTCCTGGGAACGCCCGTCAATTTTACCACGGGAGATGTCGCGCTGTTTGCGTTGCAGCGTGGAGTAGGGAAGCATCGAATACTCCGCCGTGATCCAGCCGCCCGTGACGTTCTGTTCCTTCATCCAGCGGGGAACTGTTTCCTCGATGGTCACACCGCAGATGACGCGCGTGTTTCCCCATTCGATCAGCGTCGAGCCGGTGGCATGTGGAGCGATGTGATTCTGAAAACGAATCGGGCGAAGCTGATCGGGGCGCCGCCCATCCATTCTGAGAATGACGGAGCGATGACTTTCGGTTCGGGAAAGGATTTCGACGGGTGATTCAGCCATAAAGCGCGGGGATGGTAATGGAGCGCCGAAGGCCGTAGCAACGCAGAAAGAGACGGCTATTTCCCGCCGACCTCGATGGACTCGAACAATTCTTCGAGGCTGTTCAAGGGTTGTCCCGGCTTGCGGGTCGGATTGAGCAGGTGGCGCAGGTAGGCAATGGCATCGGGAATGTACTGCACGGAACGCGGAAGAGTCGCGCCGCAGGCATTGGCATGGCCGCCGCCCTGAAGTTTTTCAGCCACTTTCAAGGCTTCTCCGTTGCGGCTGCGCAGACTCACCAGGATCAGGCCGTTGCCGCGTCGGAAGAGCGTGATCAGAATCGGGTAGGGCGCCGCCTGTCGTTCGAGCAACTGGTGAACGATCTGGTTTGTATTGCCGATCACGGTGTTGACCAGTCCGACCGTCGGACTGATCTCCGAGACGTTCGCCTTGCTCCAATCGAAACCGAGGGGGTCTTCGATGCGGCGTTTGACCGCCATCACTTCGAGCAGCGGGTGATCGAGAATCCTTTCCGGATTTCCCTCGATCAGCGACTCGAGGTTCCAGAACTGATAGGTTTTCACGAGGTTTGCGTAATCGCAGGCGATCGTGAAGTCCGGATCGTCCTCCAGGAACAGGTCGGCAACGTTGTTCAGATGCACCAGCCGATCCAGTCCCGGCGTGCCGAGGCCATGCTCCCGGCAAAGCTCGTAGCACAGCAGGCCGGCCGACTTGTTCAGATCGTGGATCAACCAGGCGTCTTTTGGCGCGGTGTCCGTCGTATGATGATCGATGACGAGCCAATTCGGTTTGTCCAATCGCTGTTCAAAGGCCAGATCGCAAACCCACGCCGATTTTTCGGGAAGACCGCGCTGGCGCCAATTGTGATTGTGGTAGGCGTGCAAAGGCACGTCGGTGTTGAACAGCTTGCGGGCCAGCCGGCGCAACAAAAGACCCGACAGCAGGCCGTCCAGGTCGCTCTCGTGAGTCAAGATGACTTCGGGTCTTGGCAATGAAACCATACCGGTATCAAACTAGCCAAAGCGGACGAACGTGGCCAGAAGTGATTTTTCGGGTAGGGGCGCAGTTTGGTGGGGCGAGGCTGCCGACGAGCCCGGCCGAAAGTTGCAAACTGAGCCGCTGCCTGTTTTCGGGGCGGCCGCCGCGAATCGTATCGGTGCCGGCGACCTGCCATCCATCCGCTCACGGCCTGGAATGTCCCGGGTCGTTAAGGCGATTTTTCCCTTCACCCGCCACACGCGTTGAAGCAGTATCCGGCCCCGGTATTCATGCAATGAAAGCGTTTGGCATGGCGCCCGTCTCGCGCACGGCTTTGGCCGGAGCCCGACTGTCGGCGGAGCAGGTTGCCGACGTGGTGGCTCAGGCGTGCCCGGCCAAGGATTATCGGGACAAGAGAGTTCTCCTGATCGTCCCCGATGGCACGCGCACGGCGCCGGTGGGGTTGTTGTTTCAATCCCTTCACCGGCAGATCGGCGAGGTGGCGCGGGCGTTCGACGTTCTTATCGCGCTGGGCACGCATCAGCCGATGAGCGAGGAGGCCATCTGCCGCCGGCTGGAGATCTCCAGAGACGAACGGGGCGCGGCGTATCGGGGTGTCCGGTTTTTCAACCATGCCTGGAACGATCCCGCGGCGTTAAGGCGGATCGGCGTGATCCCGGCCGCAGAAATCAGCGAGTTGTCCGACGGGCTGTTCGCGATGGACGTGCCCGTTGACGTGAACAGGATGGTATTCGATTACGACCAGGTGATCATCATCGGACCGGTGTTCCCGCATGAAGTGGTCGGCTTTTCCGGCGGCAACAAGTATCTTTTTCCGGGCGTCGCCGGGCCGGAGATTTTGAATTTTTTCCACTGGCTGGGCGCCGTCATTACCACGCCAAGGATCATCGGAAACAAGTGGACCCCGGTGCGCCGGGTGGTGGACCGCGCCGGAGCGATGGTGACGGTGCCCAAGCTATGCTTCTGCATGGTGGTGGAAGGGCAGGGGCTGGCAGGCATTTTTGCCGGCGCGCCCGAATCCGCGTGGGACGGCGCCAGTGATTTGTCGCGGGAACGGCACATTGTTTGCAAGGAGAAGGCGTTTCACACGATCCTTTCCTGCGCGCCGAAGATGTATGACGAGATCTGGACCGGTGGCAAATGCATGTACAAACTCGAGCCGGTGCTTGCCGACGACGGAGAGCTGATCATCCACGCGCCCCACATCTCGGAGGTCTGCGTCAGCCATGGGAGGACGATCGAGGAGATCGGCTACCACTGTCGCGATTACTTTCTCAAACAATGGGACCGATTCAAACGTTACCCGTGGGGCGTGCTGGCTCACAGCGTGCACGTTCACGGTCTGGGTCATTTTGATGAGGGCGTCGAAACTCGGCGCGCCCGTGTCACGCTGGCCACACAAATCCCG
>DATEKZ010000664.1:0-7378 GCA_035277185.1 Verrucomicrobiia bacterium | reverse complement strand
ATCGTCGGCTCGCGCGCGTCCGTCAATTGCTTCCCGGAATCGCTCGAACTGCTGGCGAGCGGAAAGATCCGATACCCGAACGTGGCGAGCGAATTCAGCCTCTGGGATGCGCCGAGTGTTTTTGCGAACCTGAACGCTGACGCTGGCGCACTGCACAAAGGGGTCCTCGTTCATGAATAATTCATTGAGTATTATCACGATTCACGGCAATTCCGATGGCAAATGAAAACTGCTCAATCCTCAATGCGAAATGAAGCTGTTCACCTTTGAAGTTAATCGTCAATTGCGTCTCGGCGCCGAACTGAACGGCCAACTGGTGGATCTGACCGCAGCCCGCTCGGCATTGGTGCAAGTGCGGGGTCCAACACCGGACGACTCGCAGGCGCTCCCTTCAGATGTGCTCGCCTTCATCCGCACGGGCGAACCGGCTCTCGCTGCGGCCCGTGAAACGCTGGAGTTCATGGCGCGCCGTCCCGCAGTGCCGGTCGGCCAGCAGCTGGTTTACGCCTTCGATGCGGTCAAACTCCAGGCCCCGATTCCGCGACCGGGAAAGATCCTGTGTTCAGGCATCAACTACCGCAGTCACGCGGAGGAAAACCCCGGAGCGAAGATGCCCACCGAGCCTTTCTTCTTTTCCAAACTGCCTACGGCCGTCATCGGGCCGGGCGAATCGATTGTTCTGCCGAAAGCTTCCCGCCAGGTGGACTATGAAGTTGAATTCGCCGTCGTCATCGGAAGGAAGATGAAGAATACGCCCGAAAGCGACGTGATGAGCCATGTCTTCGGCTACACGATCCTTCACGACGTTTCGGCGCGTGACGTGCAGTTCAAAGACAACCAGATCACCCTCGGCAAGAACTTCGACACCTTTTGCCCGCTCGGCCCGTGCGTCGTCACCGCTGACCAGTTGACAAATCCTGGCAATGTGAAACTGCGTTCGTTCGTCAACCGGAGGTTGATGCAGGACGGAACGACGGCGGACTGGGTGTTTCCGTTGCCGCGATTGCTCAGTTTCCTTTCCGGCGTCATGACGCTCGAACCCGGCGATGTGGTCAGCACCGGCACGCCGGCGGGCGTGGGGGCGTTTCGCAAGCCGCCGGTCTTCCTGAAACCGGGGGATGTCTGTCGGCTGGAGATTGAGGGAATCGGTGTGTTGGAGAACCAGGTGATTGAGAATTGAGAATTGGGAATTGAGAAATGAACCATTGGAAAGAAATATGACTCCCGAGGAACTTTCGGAGCGGCTTTGGAACTTCGCCGCGCGAGTGGGCAAGCTCGTGGACGCCCTGGCGGATACGCGCCTCGGACGGCATGTTGCCGGCCAATTGGTGCGATGCGGTACTTCGTCCGCCCCGAATTATGATGAAGGTTGCAATGCCGAGAGCCGCGCCGACTTCGTCCACAAACTCGGCGTCGCCTTGAAGGAAATGCGCGAGACGCGCGGCTGGATTCGGTTCACGATCAAATCGGAACTTCAGTCGGAAACAAAGGCCGCTTCCCTGCTCGATGAGTGCGAACAGCTCTGTCGCATCCTCGGCAAATCCGTCGGTACCGCCAAAGGAGACAACGGCAGCACGGACACGATGACCTTGAAGGACGAGGCAATTGAAAATTCTCAATTCTCAATTCTCAATTCTCAATTTCCGACGGACGGCCTCGATCATCTCGCCATCGTTGTTCCCGACACCGAGGCGGCGCTCAATGTCTGGCGCGATAAATTCGGCTTCATCGTCCTCTTCAGCGAAGACGTCAATGAAGGTTCCGTGCGCCTGACGCATCTCGATCTGGGCAACACCCATCTGCAACTCGTGCAGCCGCTGACGGTCGATCATCCCTTGCAGGACTGGCTGCGAAAGAACGGCTCCGGACTGCACCATTTCTGTTTGCGGGTGGACGACGTGGCCGTCGCGATGAGCGAATCAGCGAAATGCGGGTTGCCCACCGCGCCGGCGCCACACCAGGGGACGAAGGGCAAACGCGCCGTGTTTCTTGACAGGTCCCACACGCAAGGAGTGCAGGTGGAACTGACTGGCGCATGAGCTCATTGAGAATTGGGAATTGGGAATTGGGAATTACTCCATTTGGCGGAGTTGTGTCACGTCGTGATGCGGCGCCCTTTCCCAATGAGCCAATTCTCAATTTCTCTCCCTTATGACCGCGAGGCCGCAGCGTATCCGGAAGGCGGACCTGTTTGCTGCGCTGCCGCCGGAATGGCCGCACGATCCCAGGCCCGAGATCCAACGATTGCTCGCCGCTTCGCGCTCAAAGGTCGTGGTGCTCGACGACGACCCGACCGGCACGCAGACCGTTCACAACGTCCCCGTGCTCACGGAATGGTCGGTCGAGTCGCTGCATCGCGAACTTGGAAGCGACAACAACTGTTTCTACATCCTTACCAACTCGCGGAGCCTGCCGCCCGACGGCGCGCGCGAATTGAACCTCGAAATCGCTCGTGCGCTCAAAACGGCATCGGAGATGGCAGATCGCCGAATCGCGCCCGTCAGCCGCAGTGATTCGACCTTGCGTGGGCACTTTCCGTTGGAGACTGATGCGCTGAATGAAATCCTCGGTCCGTTCGACGCGGTGCTGCTCGTGCCGTTTTTTGAAACCGGCGGCCGGCACACCGTCAACGATGTCCATTACCTGGCCGATGGCGAGTGGCTGACGCCAGTGGCTGAATCGCAATTCGCGCGTGACGTGACCTTCGGTTATCGCAACTCGGACCTGCGGGCCTGGGTTGAGGAGAAGTCCGGTGGCCGTATGCGCGCGGACGAAGTGGCATCGATTTCCGTAGATACAATTCGCCGCGACGGACCGGAAACGATATGCCGGGAGTTGATGCCACTGAACGGCGGCCGCGTCTGTGTGGGGAACATTGTTAGCGGCCGTGATTTGCTTGTCTTCATTCTCGGCCTGCTGCGGGCTGAGGCGGCGGGGAAACGATTCCTCTACCGCACTGCAGCGTCATTCGCCGCCGCCCGCGCGGGGATTGCGCCTTGCCCGCTTCTCACCGCCCGAGAACTGTTCGGCGATGACGATTCCGCCATCAAGCATCAACCATCAACCATCAACTCCAGCCGCGGCGGACTGGTCGTCGTTGGCTCCTACGTCCCGAAGAGTTCGGAGCAGTTACAGCGACTGCTTGAAGGCAATCGCACTGCGAACGTGGAGGTGAGCGTCCGCGCGTTGCTGACGGACGATTTCCGCGCCGGAGAAATTGTGCGCGCTACTCAATCCGTGAATGAAGCGCTCCGGCACGATCGGGACACGGTGCTCTACACCAGCAGACAACTGGTTACCGGATCAGATCCGGCCGAGAGCCTCTCCCTTTGCCGGCGCGTATCGGAGTCCCTGATGCAGATACTTGACGGCGTCGCCGTTCGTCCTCGGTTTGTCATCGCCAAAGGAGGCATCACCTCCAGTGATGTTGCGACCAAACCGTTGCGCGTCCGCCGCGCGATGGTGCTCGGACAGATCCTCGCCGGTATTCCGCTCTGGCGCCTCGGCGAAGAGAGCCGTTGGCCGGGGATGATTTATGTGTCGTTTCCTGGAAATCTCGGCGGGCCGGGCGCGTTGAAGGATGTCGTCGAGATGTTGGCAGGCCCACGATGAGCACATTGAGAGTTGAGAATTGGCAATTAAGAATTGGTCAGCTGACCGGGTTCATCCGTGGGTATCGTTGTCCAATTCTCAATTCTCAATTTCCCATCCCCTCATGAGCGTTTCCTTGCCCAGGCGCGTTCTCTACTACGGCAAGGACGAACCGTTGCCAAAGCAGATCTCATTACGCGCCGGTCCGCTGTCGCTTATCTACGATGCCGGCGACTTGCGCTATATCAAGCTGGGTAGTCGTGAAGTCATCCGCCGCATCTACGCCGCCGTGCGGGACCAGAACTGGGGAACGATCCCAGGCCAACTGCAAAATGCGAAGCTGGACGTGCGCGGCGATTCCTTCCACATCAGCTACGATTCGGAACACAAGCAGCGCGAAATCCATTTTGTCTGGCATGGCGTGATCGCCGGCGAATCGGACGGCACGATTCGCTTCACCTTTGATGGCGCGGCCCGGACGACGTTTCTGAAAAACCGCATCGGTTTCTGCGTGTTGCATCCCCAGGAATGCGCCGGCGCGACGTGTCGCGTCGAATACATCGATGGCGCGAGCAAAACGGCCGTCTTCCCCAGACTCGTCGCCGCCGAGCAACCGGTCAAAGACATCCACGATCTCAGAGCCATTGCCCATGAACTCCAACCGGGCCTCCGGGCGGAACTGCGATTCGAAGGCGACGTGTTCGAGATGGAGGATCAGCGGAACTGGATCGACGCGAGCTTCAAGACGTTTTGCACGCCGCTTCGTTTGCCTTTTCCCGTGGAGATTAAGGCGGGAACCGGGGTCCGGCAGGTCGTGACGCTCAAGCTCTGTCAGATGCCAGATACCAGATGCCAGATGACCGATTTCAAGATTGCTGAGGAATCTGAAAATCGGGCATCCACCCTCCACAGTAGCCACGTTCTGCACGTCATGCGCGGCAGCATTGCTGCGGAGGACGGGTCGGACATCGTAAATGTTGAAATTGGGAACTCTTCAGTGCCATTGCCGTCGATCGGCCTCGGCGCAAGCAGTGACCAGAGTCGCGAGAACTATCCTCACACGGCCAGGCTGCAGGCATTGTCTCTCGCTCATCTTCGCGTTGATTTGCATTTTGGCCAGGAGTGCTGGCAAACAGACCTCGTCCGCGGGCTTCGCGAAGCAGAGATCATCGGCTGCCCGATTGAGTTGGCGCTCCATCTCTCCGGATTGCCGGCAGACGATCTTAAAGATCTGGCGGAAGCGATGACTCGGAGTCGTCGCCGTTCTTCCGAGTTCGAGGCACGCGCGCGGGTGTTTTGCCGGGTGCTTGTGCTTACGATAGGAGAAAAAACGACGTCCTCTCATTCGATCGTGGCAGTCCGCCGTTTTGTGCGGGAGTTCGGATTGCCCATCTTCGAACTGGCAGTGGGTGCCGGCACGAACGCCGACTTCTATCAACTCAACCAATTCAGCCCGACCGCAGATCTTTGCGATTTCATCTGCTGGTCCATGAATCCCCAGGTGCACGCGTTCGACAATCTGTCGTTGGCGGAGACACCATCGGCGATTGCCGCACAGGTCGAAACCGCGAAAGAACGCTTTCGAGGAGCGCGTGTCGTTGTCTCTCCGGTCACGCTGAAACCCAGATTCAATCCAGTGGCTACCTGCAAGGAGGCGGAGCGGCCGGGTGAATTGTCGCCGCAAGTTGACCCGCGGCAGATGTCGCTCTTCGGCGCGGGCTGGACGCTCGCCGCGTTCAAGTATCTGGCCGGGTCGGGCGTGGACAGCGTGACGTTTTACGAAACCACAGGATGGCGCGGGGTGATGGAGGCCGAAGCGGGCTCGCCATTGCCGGACAAATTCCCTTCAATTCCTGGCGGCGTGTTTCCTTTGTATCACGTGTTGGCTGACATCGGCGAGTTCGCCGGCGGTGAAGTCGTGGTCGCGCGTTCGAGTGATCCGTTAAGAGTAGAGGGGCTCGTCCTGCGGAAGGGCGATCGGCAACGGATGATGCTGGCCAATATGACGGAGAAGCCGCAAACGGCGATCGTCAACAACTTGCAAGACCTCCGGAAACTGCAACGACTGAATGAAACGAACGCCGAGTTTGCCATGCGCGAGCCGGAAAAGTTCCGCGCGAAAATAGGCGAAGAGCTGCAAGCGCGGGGGACTGGCTTCGAACTGAGCCTGATGCCTTACGAAGTTGCGAGGATGGATTTCTGATGCCCTCGATCACTGATACAACGGCGCTTCTCTGGCTGCACGGCATCCATAAGCGCTTCCCGGGCGTGCACGCGCTCAAAGGAGTGCAATTGGAAGTGCGCCCCGGCGAGGTGCACGCATTGGTCGGCGAGAACGGCGCCGGCAAGAGCACGTTGATGCACATCCTCGCCGGCGTGTATCCACCCGACGACGGAACGATTGATTTCAATGGACGAACAAACGTTGCCGTCGCCAACGAGCATGCAGCGCAACAGCTTGGTATCGCCATCGTCTTTCAGGAACGAAGTCTCTTCAGCACCCTCAGCGTGGCGGAGAATATTTTTGCCGCGCGCCAGCCGATCCGGCGTCTGGGGCGGATCGACCGCCGAAAATTGTTCGCCTCCGCGGAGGCGCTGCTGAAGCAGGTCGGACTGGAACACGTCAGGCCGCAAACCCTCCTCAGCGACCTCTCGCCGGCGCAGCAACAGATGGTTGAGATTGCCAAGGCACTCTCGTTGAACGCCAGACTGATGATCTTCGATGAGCCGACGGCGGCGCTGACGGAGACGGAAACTCGCGCGCTCTTTCGCGTGATTGGACAGCTCAGGCAGGCCGGCGTGGGCGTTATCTACATCTCGCATCGGCTCGAAGAGATTTTCGAAATCGCCGACCGCGTGACGGTGCTCAAGGACGGCGAGTGGCAGGGGACGTTCGCGGTTTCGGAAACGAATCCCGACCAGCTCGTCTCGCGTATGGTGGGACGCGAATTGGCACTCCATCAGCGCCACACCGCGGTCGTGTCGGAAGACCGAAACATCCTGTTCGAGGTGAGCGGACTGAACGACGCCGAATCATTTCGGAGCACCCGGCCGTATCTCCGGGAAATCCATTTGACTGTGCGGTCTGGTGAGATCGTCGTGCTGGCCGGCCTCGCGGGCGCGGGCCGGACCGAACTGGCGCTTTCGTTGTTCGGCGTGCGACCGAGGGCTTCGGGGGAAATCCGTATCGGTGGCAAGGCAGTTGTTATTCGCTCACCGGCCGAGGCGATTGCCGCCGGCATCGGCTACGCCTCGGAGGACCGCAAGGAGGCCGGTTTGTTCCTCGATATGACGATGGCGCAAAACGTCGTGGCCGCGAAACTCCGGGAGTTTGGCTCGTGGTGGTTCGACGACCGGCGTGGACGCGGTGTCGCGGAGGATTTCCGGCAACGTTTGCGGATTGCGACGCCGGGTGTGGGCCGGATCGTCCGCCTCCTGAGCGGCGGTAATCAGCAGAAGGTCGTCCTGTCCAAATGGCTGCTCGTGAATCCGAAGGTGCTGATTGTGGACGAGCCGACGCGCGGGATCGACGTGGGCGCCAAGTCCGACGTGCACCGTCTTCTGCGCGAGCTTGCGAGCAAGGGAACGGCAGTGATCGTGATTTCTTCAGATCTTCCGGAGGTGCTGTCGGTGGCGGATCGCGTCCTGGTGATGCGAGAAGGGCGAATCGCTGGAGAATTGAACGGCGCCGAGGCGACCGAGGAGGCCGTCTTGCGTCTGGCGTCGATGTCATTAAAGGATTGAAATGCCATGACTGAGACCGCCCCTGCCGGGACTGAGAAACAAA
>DATEKZ010000663.1:0-3663 GCA_035277185.1 Verrucomicrobiia bacterium | reverse complement strand
GGGTGTGGGCTAGGAAGCCGTGGCTCCGGTGTGGCCGAATCGTCATTATATCTGGCGGCAAAGTTATTCACCAGCCTGGGCGGAGTGACTTGGACTGGTCGCTTCCCAGTCTGGCGAATAACTTTGGAAATCGTATCAGGGCCAGGGTGAGGGGTGAGATGGAATCCCCAACCGCCCCAATTAGCGACGTTTCGAATTTTGCCGGCGTTATTGCTTTAGAAATCCACATCGAACGATCCGTTTTTGTACTTCACTCCGACGCTCTTGCTGAAATCGACGCAGAAGGGGCAGACGCCGATTTCGCCGCTCAACGTGCCCGTGCCCTTCAACGTGAGGTCGTCCCCTTGCTTGACGCCGACCATCCGGACCTCGCCCTTCACGGAAACAATGCAGAGCACCTCGCCGCTGAGGCCGAGCAGCGCCTTGCCACCGTAAGTCGGCCCTTCCACGAAGTAGAACACGCCGGCGCCGATGCCCGCGCGGATGTTAAAGAAGCAGGAAGACGGGATGCCGAGCGCCTCGTTCAGCGGAATCCAACCCTCGGCGTAAACATACGCTCCCGAGAACGGCGGAGGGCCGAGCACGCCGGCGACGTCCGGATCCACGAGCAGCAGCGGTTCGATGGTGCAGGTCTTGCCGAAGAACAGGCCGCCGGCGAATTCGTATTTGTTGAACTTCACCCGCGCCTTGCAACCCAGGTAGGCCTCCAGTTGCCCGAAGCCCATCGTGGCGCCCAGTTCGGTGATCTCGAACGCCTCGAATCTCAGTCCGCCCGTCAGTTCAAAGCTGCCGCCCATGCCGATGGGCCTGAATGGCGTTGTCTGGAACGCGAACTTGCCCCCGATGTTGGCGCGGAGGTCCGGACTGATCCAATCCACCGAAACGTCGGTCGCGCCGACGGTCACCTCGACGGTCTTGCCGCCGGTGAGACTGCACGACGGCGGACCGTCCGAGTCGAGTTCCTTGATCTGGAGGTAGGCGTTGAACTCCATCTCGTCCGGGACATCCCATTGGAAATGGCCGTCGAGCCGGAGGAGCGTCAGCGAATCGCCCGTGATGTGCGCGTATCCGTCGATGCGCCCGGCGCCCATCACGTCGCCGAAATCGCCGATCATGTCGTTGATCGAGTTGTCCAGTTCGGCGAGCGATTCACTTACGAGGTCGCGCATGACGTCGTTCACCTGCTGGAAGGCGGAGTCCATCGCCTCGCGGATGGCGGCGTCCGCGTCGTACACGCGTTGTTTGATGATTTCCTGGATGGAAGAGGCGACGTCGGAGGCGAAGAAACGGTCTTCGATCTTCTGGCGGATCTTGGCCTTGATCTCAGCCTCCGTGTATTGATCGAGGAAATTGCCGGAGGGCACTTCGAGCTGGAACAACACGTTGGTGATGTCGTTCCGGATCTGCAGCGCCATCGAGTCGAAAGTGCCCGACAGGCTGTTCACTTTGTTTTGCAGTTCGAGGGCGAAGTCGCCGGCCGCGCCGAGGCGCGACTGAAGATTGGTGATGACATTGCGCAGGTCGCCCAGCGTGTTGGTGACCTGGTTCAATTGCGGCGCGACCTCCTCCAGCAAGTCATTGATCGCGTCGTGGGTGGCGAAGGAGACGAACTGCGCCGCCAGTTCGCCCACCAGTTCCTTGGTCAGATCGTTGATTTTATCGCGCGCGCCGCTGCCGTCCACCGCGAGAAGCGCCTGCGCCTGGCTGACGGCCTGCTCGGCCTCGTCCAGGTAGCCGTTGAGTTGATTGAGGACGCCGATGGCGTTGGTGGTGGCGCCGATGACGTCTTTGAGCCGTTGTTTGATGGGCGTGCCGACGCCCGCCACGATGTTGCTGTGGACGATGTCCGCCGCAACGACCTGCCAGTTCGACGGCAGCGTCGCGCTGGGAAAGGCCCCGTTCAACTGGTTGTAGAGCGCCGTGACGCCGGGATCGACCAGATCGGTGAACACGTCGCCCATGAAGGCGTGCATCTGCGCGTTCAACATGTCGTTGAGCCGGTCCAGCCCCTGCTCGATCTCGCCGCGAATGCCGCCGAGACTCGCTTGTGCGAACGCCTGCGCGACGCCGGTCGCTTCATCGATCGCGTTGAAGGCGAGGTTGGCGATGTTGACCTGAGGCAGGCCGCCGTCGTATTGGATGCCGAAGGAAATCTCCGCGTGCGCGGCGCTGAGGTAATCCACCTGATGCTGCACGTCCACGACCAGGAGCGTGTCGGCTGTTTGTTCGGACGATTTGAACGAGCGCGTGGTGGTGTTCCAGTCCAACGGGTAATCGAAGTTGACCACGCCGAGCCAGTCCTGGCGCGCGTGCACGCGGTACTGCGGCGAGGGCGCCTCGCGATAGGCATTGATGTTCGCGCCGTCGAAGCCTTTGTTGTCGGTGTCGAACGGCGACGTATTGAAGAAATTCTGACCCGGCGGACTTTCCCATCCGCCGAACATGTGGATCGGCGCGATGTTGTTGCTCCGCTGCGCGCTGGTCTGAACATGGACCTGGAGATCCTCAAAGAAGGTCACGTCGAGTTTTCCCGCCAGGTTGATGAACCCTTTGGGACTGGAGCCTTCAACCGTCGGCATATTGGCAAAGTTGTTGTAGTAGGCATCGCTCACCGGCGTGAACGCATAGCTTTCAGTGGCCGGGCCCTTGAGCTTGATCTTGTTCGGCGGTTTCAACCGTGAATTCAGATGGGCGGGAAGTCCCTGGCTGACGGCGTAAACCTCGGTGATGAGATTGCCGTTGCTGCGGAAGCCGAGGCGGCCATAGAGCGGCTGGTCCACGTGCGATGCCCAGGCCTCGACACCGAGGAACAGGAAACCCGCGCTCGGATCGCAGCCCGACGGCGACTCGAACTTGATCGCCAGCGTCTTGAAGTCGGCAATCCAGTAATCCAGCGCCTTGTCACCGCTCGCCGCCGGCACCCTGGCAGAGTCCAGCGCACCAAGACACGTGAACTTCAACTCTTCAAACTCCTGGACGAAGTCCGACGGATACGGAATCCGGATATCGCCCTGCGTCCGCGAATCGACATTCTGGCTGTCGAGAAAGGCGAGGCCGAAGTTGCTGAAGTTGACGGCGTAACCGTAGAGCGTGGCGGACGGCGGAAACGAGCCGAACACGGCTTCGTGAATGCCGCTGACGCCGCCGCGGCGGACGTAGTACTTGGAGCGGCCCGTCAGCGGGTACGGGCCGACGGATTTACCGGCCAGCGTGCTGTGACCGAGGTAATTGGAGTTGACCAGCACACGGAAGTTCAACCCGGCGTAGTCCGCGAAGCCGTCCAGGTACGCGGGCGTGGCCGGACGCTCGAAATAGGTCGAATTGGTCTGCGCGACCCCGCTGTGCAGGATGACCGCCGCGCCGTTGATGTCGGCGAGTGTGTTTTCGGCGCCGGCCAGGAAGCATCCGGCCATGTGATAGTTGGCTTCCAGATAGTCGCGGCTCTCGTGCGCGTAGGTGTTCGGGACGGGAGGCGGAGGAATATTGCCCCATTGCAGGTCCTCCGGGGCGGCGAAGCTGCCGGCGCCGATCAACCCGCCGTCCCGCGTGAAACGCAACTGATCTCCCGTCAGGCTGAGGGTCAACCCGGCGGGACCGACCGTGCCCGGACAACTCAGGTCCGTGCAATTACGGGCATAGT
Source organism: Verrucomicrobiia bacterium (assembly GCA_035277185.1). GTDB lineage: Bacteria > Verrucomicrobiota > Verrucomicrobiia > Limisphaerales > AV2 > DATEKZ01. Next base: position 23 of record DATEKZ010000663.1, on the reverse strand, counting down.
CCATGGCCACCGGACTGACGGTG
>DATEKZ010000662.1:0-6294 GCA_035277185.1 Verrucomicrobiia bacterium | reverse complement strand
TTCCGGCTTTAGCCGGTCCGGACCGCCTGAAGGCGGAACTCCAAACCCGTTACCCCGTAGGTTCATGGCCCCAACTCACGTCGAAACTTCGGAGGTGTTTGTTCACCGAGGTCACCCTGTGCGTTGTTCTGATCGTCGGAGGATGTTCCAGGGAATCGTCTGGAGAGGGCGGCCCGTCCTCCGCCGAAGCCGTTGCAAACCGGGATGAAACAAGAAGGAAGGCGGAGCAGGGCGACGCGCTGGCGCAGAATCTCCTCGGCGAATTGTGTCTGAAAGGGCAGGGCGTACCTCAGGACTTCAAGACTGCCGCAGAATGGTTCAGGAAGTCCGCGGACCAAAGCCATCCGCCGGCTGAGTTTAATCTGGGAACATTGTACGAGGCGGGCCAGGGAGTTCCGTTTGACTACGCGCGCGCGGCCGAATGGTATCGGAAGTCCGCGGAGCACGGCTACGCCGCCGCGCAATACAGCCTTGCGGTGATGTACGTTTACGCCCGCGGTGTCGAACGCAACGACACGGAAGCACTCAAGTGGCTGGGGCTGGCGGCGCGACAGGGAGAACCGATGGCGGCGTACGCGATGGGGGAACGCTGCCGGAGCGGAACTGGTGTTCCACAGGACCTTCCCGAAGCCTACAAATGGTTCGATATCGCGGCGAAACAGAACGTCGCCGACGCCGCAAACGCGCTCAAGGAGATCCAAGCGAAGATGAGCCGGGAACAGATCGCCGAAGGACGCAACCGTGCGAAGGCGTTCGTCCCGCAGAAGGGGACGCCAGTCGAAGGCAGGTGAGCAATTCTCCGCCGCCTCAGACCGGACCGCGCGCGTCCCGGGCGCAGCAGCCACAACGAAACCCACTGTTCGCGAATTCGAACACAGCTTGGCTTTGCGGAACCGCTGCGGGCGGGACGCCCGCGGTCCGGGCGTGTAAAGCGTGCGGCTCCACCGCAGAACTTCACAACGACCGCGCCGTGCCCGCCGTATCCAAAACGATTTCCTTCGCCCCTGCGGGTATCGGTGTCTTCGTGGTCTTGCCACCGGGCCACTGCACCTCGATCTGCGTGGGGGATTCGACCATGCCCATCACCTGCACCGCCGCGTCTTGCGACCAATAGCCGCTGCCGCCATGGACCTCCCGCACCGGCCCGCGGCGTTCTCCAGCGACGAGCCTCAATCTCGCGCCGAGTCCGCGCGGATTTCCTTCCGGCCCTTTGAGCCGCACGCGCAAGCCCGCTTTCGCGCCGACGTTCCGGTAAAGTTTCGTCTCGGCGCCGTTCTGTGTCACCGCCAGATCCACGCGCCCGTCGGCGTCATAATCGCATAACGCCGCGCCGCGTTGTTCCCCATAGACCCTGACCCCACTTTCCTGTCCCGGCACCGCCTTGAATCCGCCCCGTCCATCTCCCTGAAGCCACAGACCGCGTCCGGCGTCCTGCCGCGGCTGATCCGGATTTGTCGCAAAGAAATTCTGGCTCAGAAAGATGTCCTCGTTGCCATCCCCGTCGTAGTCCCCGGTGCAGACTGCAAAGCCCGGGGCTAATTGCGCCTCCAGTGGCAACGTTCGCGCCTGGAACCCACCGCGCCGGTTCAGGAAAACCATCGACCCCAGTGCCCGGACCTCCACGACTCCGGCCGAGCGCAACTTTTCGCCAACGACTTCAGACAGACTTGCCTTCCCATAAGCTGCATGGCTCTCATATTTTTCCTGAACCCAGGGCAATGCCGCACCCAGCGCGCGCAGTGAGCGCAGTGGTACGTCCGCCGCGAGCCCTTCATCGTAGTACGCCTCCACTATCTCGACGGTTCCGTTCGTGTCCCAGTCGCCGTAGTACATCTTACGTCCGTATTCCAGACTCAACCGGTATGCGCTGTTCAGTCCCCGGTTGCTTGCCACGATGTCCAATCGACCGTCGCCATCAAAATCGCCGGTGGTGATGCCATTCCATTCGCCGGTGAGTCGGTTGAGGGTTGAACGCCGATCATTGACACTCACAGGAGTCTCCCACGGGACGAAATTGCCGCGTTCGTTCCGGAAAATACGGATCGGCCCCCACTCGCACGCCAATGCCAGCTCCGGCCATCCGTCTCCGTCCAAATCGCTCAGAACAGCTCCACTCACCAATCCCAGTTTTTCCAACCGCTGGCCGATCACCAGCCGGCCGTCGTCGTTCCGGCACACGAGCGATGTCGGCGGTTCCGGATATCGCCCCGGAATGACCCGCCCTCCAATGAACAAATCCAGGTCTCCGTCCGCGTCGATGTCTCCCATTGCCAGCGGACCGACGCTGAACGGCTGCCCCGGCATGATGTCCTCGATCGACCTTCTTTGTGCGTCGTGGATTCTGATGCAACTCCCGTTGGTCAACCCGTCCTCGTAATTCGACGAACCCACCAATATCCCGCGACCCCATCCCAGCACACCCGCCTGATCCCGCGTCACCGGACCATCCCACGGTGCCCCGGTTAACGCAGCGAACCCTCCCTTGCCATCGTTCCGATAGGCGACAGGCTTGCCGCCCCGCCCGCTCCCAATGATTAGATCCTCCCAACCGTCGTCGTCCACATCCCACCAGCTTAATCCGGGTCCCAATTGACTGAGCCGATTCGGCAACGCCGGCTGCCGATCGAAATCATCGAAAGCTTCCTCGTGATGCCGGTGATTCAGCAGTCCGCTCACGTCCTCAAACAACGGCTTCGCCGGGTTGAGGGTTGAGGGTTGAGGGTTGATTGACTCCGCGGCCGATTCATCGATCTCATAAATCCGGTTGGCCTTCACCCTGTGCACCACGCTCTTCCTGCCGCTTCGCCAGGTAACCTCGATGCGCATCTCGTTGGTGGGATTTCCCGCGGCGAACACCCGTACCGCGTCGTCACCCGACAAATACCGTCCGCCGCAGATCATCTCCTGACTCTGGACCGGCACCGCGCCGCCGGAGACTTTGATCCTCGCCCCGATGCCTCGTGTGTTCGATGCCAGGCCTTTCAGCCGCACTGCCACGCGAGCCGCCACTCCGTTGTTCCGATATATCCCGGCCTCCTCGTTCAGGTTGTTGATCAACACGTCCAGATCCCCGTCGCCATCGAGGTCCGCCAGACACATGCCGTGCGACACGCCTCGCTGATCAAACCCCCACTTGCCGCTCACATCTTCGAACCTCAAGCCATCACGATTCCGAAATGCCACATTCGGCGTATCCAGCCGCGGGTACATCCGGCGAAGGGCCAGTTGTTCGGGGATCGACATTTTCCTTTGCGCCTTCATCGCCCTGGTGCGTTCGGACACGTCGGCATTGATGATCTCCAATTCATGGCCCGTCGAAATCAGGAGGTCCTCGTGACCGTCCAGATCGACGTCCAGAAAGATGGGCGCCCAGGACCACTCGGATGCCTGCACCGCGCTATAGTACGCGATCTCGGCGTAGGTTCCATCGCGGCGGTTCAGGAAGAGGGTATTGTGTGAGTATTGCGGCCGGTCATCAATGGTTCCAACCGCCAGCACCGGCGGGGCAAAGCTGCCGGCTTGCAAATGACGCCTGGCATGGACGCGACTCAACATGTCCGCCACGAAGATTTCGTCCGCTCCGTCGTGATTCAGGTCTGCGAAATCGACCCCCATAGAGAACAGACTGGTCTTGCGCAAGGCCAGCCGGGGAATGAGGCGAAAACTGCCCTGGCCGCTGTTCATCCAAATGCGGTCTTCACTGGGAAAATCGTTGCAGACATAAATGTCCGGCGCGCCATCCGCGTTCAGATCGCGGAACATCACAGATAGACCCCAGTCGTAGGGCGGTTCCCTTAAGGCCCTGCCCTCGGTGTCCAGGAAGACGCCGTTGGTAAACGACAAAGGAGTGAATCGCCCGGCACCGTCATTGCGGAACAGCACGTCCGCCTCCCCGTGCTCGGTGATCTGGCCGGAGTCGCTCAAGGTGTATCTACCTTCGAGATCCGGCTCGCTGGCTGACCGGCCATCGGCGCCCAGAACCACAAGCTTGCCGTTGATTCGAGTGCCTTGGATCCGAGTCTGTGGACGATCCCGAATCGTGTCGGTTCGATAGTTTGCCACATAGAGGTCCAGGTCGCCGTCGCCCTCGATATCCGCAAGTGCCATCGACATTGCGCCTCTGCGCGGGTTCAGCGGTGACGAGGGGCTGATCTGGGCGAAGCGCGCCTTGCCGTCGTTCAGGAAAATGTGTGTTCCGCCGGCGACGGAGTTTACGACGAGATCCAGGTCACCGTCCCCATCAAGGTCGGCGAGCGCAGCGCCCGTTGCCTCCAGGCCGGCGCATTCCACTTCCGAGGCGACACTGATGTTCTCAAACTTCCAGTTGCCCAGATTGCGGTAGAGGGCATTGGGACCGTCCAGGCCGCAAATGTAGACGTCGCATTTTCCGTCGCCATCCACGTCGCCGGCCGCGGCACCTGAGCCATTGAGGTAAATCTGGTTTGTCAAATAGCGGTCCGCCGACAGGCGATTGGTGAAGTCAAGTCCGGTCAAGCGTCCTGGTAATCGGACAAACCCTGGCTCACCTGCCTGTGGAACTGAAAATGCAACGCTGCGAAATCCGTCGCCTTGCTCCCATTCAGCCGGCGCGCCATAAGTCGAATGGCAGGCCAAACAGAAGCAAACGAAGGGAACAAAGGCGAAACTTCGCTTTGGTGATAACGGCATGTCGCCCGAGTTCTAAACGGCCACCCGGGGAAACTCAAGTCGCCGCCGTCGCTCATGGGGCTGGGATTTGATTGCGGACGGCCGGACTCCTGCCTAACGTGCGTCCGTGAAGCTCTCGGTCAAAAGCGATTACGCGGCGCGGGCGGTGCTGGCGTTGTCGCGTCATTATCCCGATGGCGGTGCGCGCCGCGTCGAGGAACTCGCCGCGCAGTACGACATCCCTCCGAATTACCTGGTCCAGATACTCATCGAGCTGAAGTCGAATCGGATCGTGAAGAGCGTGCGGGGCAAGGAAGGGGGTTACCTGCTGGCGCGTCCGCCGGTGGAAATTACGATGGGCGACGTCCTCCGCGCGATTCACGGGCAGCTTTTGGACACCCCCGCGCTCGGCGACGCTCAATGTCCGCCCGAATTGCGCGCGGCCTGGAAAAAGCTTCAGAAAGCGCTCGAAAACACCGCCGACAACATCACCTTCCAACAGTTGCTCGATGAAAGCCTGGACAAGGAGAAGATGTACTACATTTGATCGCACCGTGTTCTTTCGACATTGACGAATCAGGGCGCGAGGTAGTTACTACCTGTCATTATGAAAGAGCCCTTCCAGCCGGAATCCAAGCCCGGTCACGGCTTTACCCTGATCGAGTTGCTGGTTGTCATCGCGATCATTGCGATTCTCGCCGCGCTCCTGCTGCCCGCGCTCGCCCGAGCCAAGGCGCAGGCTCACAAATCCCTTTGTGTCAGCAACGGCAAACAATGGGGGATCGCCGTCAACACCTATGCCATCGACTTTGACAACTCGTTCCCGGACAACCGCGACGGTGTTGGATTCAGTTGGATGACGGCGTCCATGAGCAATTTCTGGAACAACTATCTCATCCGCAATCGGCGCACGACCGCGAAATCCGAGCGCCCGCAAAATGATGTGCTGTTCTGCCCCACCGACGTCTGGCATCGCGTTGCCGAACGCGGCATGATCACGACGGACGCCGGCGCTCAATTGATGGGCTACTTCTATCTTCCCGGACGCCGTGGGAGCCCTCCGGATGCCGATGTCACAGGTTCTGCCCAGGGGACGGCGGAGTGGTTTTTCCGAAAAAAACTCAATGGCACCTACAGCTCGGCCCCGATCCTGATCGACCGCCTCCAGGCCGTTGGCCCCAAGACGACGAATATCTACGACGCGCGGTTGCAATGGACGACATCCTACGAAGGAAAAAACGTTTTAACGTCCGTGCATCGGGGGGCGAGAGGGGCGCCCCAAGGCGGCAATTTCACGTTTGAAGACGGCCACGTGGAATGGTTTCTGGGCCGGCGCGTCTCCCTCGGCTCCGCCTACGGCAACTGGCAGTGCTTTTTCAAGATACCGATCGCCGATCCATAGCCCGCCGGCGCGCAGTCCACTGAGTCTCAATGGCCGCTCACCAGCGCGGGTCACTGACGAGCGCAACGAACGAATAGCCGATCGGTCGTGTGATACGGGTCATACTCGATGCCAACTAACGACCCAATCCCGCAGCCGCGGGAGACCCGGCGCACGGAACGCGTGGATTGCAACCACAGTGCGATGGCCGGGTTCGCTGCAGCGGGGTTAGGCGTTTTCGGTTCAATTGGTTTTGGGTGGTTCGG
>DATEKZ010000661.1:0-7556 GCA_035277185.1 Verrucomicrobiia bacterium | reverse complement strand
CCTTTCCGGTCTGGCTCAGCTTTCGGCCCACACGCAATCGACCCCGCCAAAGAGCGAACTCATTGAAGCGCGCAAAATCTGGGACGGCGCGCCGCACAACGCTTTCACCGACCTGATCCGATTCAAAGATCACTGGTTTTGCGTGTTCCGGGAAGGGACGGCCCACGTTTCTCCCGACGGTGCATTGCGTGTCATCACTTCGAAAGACGGAAACAACTGGGAACCCGCCGCGCGCCTCACCCATCCGAAGGGCGATCTGCGCGATGCGAAGGTCACGATGACGCCGGACGGCCAGTTGATGCTGAGCGGGGCCGTCGCGCTCGGTCAACCCGCGGAGTTCAAGCACCAATCACTGACGTGGTTCTCAACGGATGGAAGGACATGGAGTCAACCTGTCATCATCGGTGATCCAAACATGTGGCTGTGGCGGACCACATGGCACAAAGGAATCGCTTACAGCATCGGCTACGACACTCACGGCGAGAAATTCATCCGGCTTTACACCAGCAACGACGGGCGAAGATTCGCGACGCTCGTTCCGAGATTATTCGACGAAGGGCATCCCAACGAGACGTCGATCCTCTTTGAACCGGACGACCGGGCGCTCTGCCTGCTTCGTCGGGATGGTAATCCCGGCTCGGGCAAACTCGGCATCGCGCGAGCGCCTTACACGAAGTGGGACTGGAAGGATCTCGGCGCGAAAATCGGCGGCCCGCACATGATTCGACTTCCGGACGGCCGCATCGTGGCCGCGGTCCGGCTTTACGACGGCGCTGTTCGCACGTCGCTTGCCTGGATTGATCCGGACGCGGGAAAGCTCGCCGAGTTTTTGAAGCTGCCGTCGGGCGGAGATTGCAGTTACGCGGGGCTGGTGTGGCACGACGGACTGCTTTGGGTGAGCTATTATTCATCGCATGAAGGCAAGACGGGCATTTACCTGGCGAAAGCAAGATTTCCATGAACCGCACCCGTAGCGCAGGTTTTCAACCTGCTGTATCGCCGATTTGGAATCGGCAGGGGGTGGGCTCCTCCGGCGTTTTCGGACCAGGGCAACGCTCGGCGGATTGAAAATCCGCGATACGGCAGATTGCAAATCTGCGCTACGAGGGCTCTCCAACCGGAACCATGCAGTTAGAGAAATGACTCGCCCTCACCCTAACCCAGGAAGGTTTTGTCTTTTGCCGAGACTTCGTCCGCAGCCCCAGGAGAGGGAACTCACTTCGGCCACGCTGGAACGAATCCCGGGATCGTGAAGTTATCGGAGGCGCTCGAAATCGTTCCGCCCAAAAAGGAATAGAAGCCCGTGCCCGAGCGGTTCCAATCACTCTTCGCGATCCAATTCCCGTGGCATCGACGCCGTCATGAGGGGAGTTGCCGGCAACAACCGATCCGCGTCCACCGCGAGGCGTGCATCCAGTTCTTCAAATGACCTGCTCGCGACCAACCGGTAGGCCATCAAGGTCGGCGGCGGAGTTGCCTCCTTCGCGACCGCCGGCGAAACGGGCGGTAAATCCGAATGGACGACCGGACTTTCGACTTTCGGCCGCGAAACCAAAAAGGTCAGCAGCCCAACCATTGCCACCACGGTTGACGAAGCAAACACGACCTTCCAGCGAAACAGAGTAATGGCCCCCAGAAATGTCGTTACTACCGACGGAGGACCTTTCCGGGCGCGTTCGTTTGCGGTGATTCGACCCACCAATCGTTGATGGAATCGTTCATCCACCTCCATCGTCGGAAGGGACGCGGCCAGATCGAAATGGTCTCCGCAGAGCCGCGAGACGTCGTTCCAATACTCCTGACAGCGCCCGCACTGATGAAGGTGTTCGCGCACCTGTCTTGCCTCATTCGCGGAAAGGGACTTCGTGGCCAGCAGCGCGATCTGTTTCTTGTATCGTGAGCAGGGATTCATATTAGGCGTCCTCTTCAAATTCCTGATGCGACGCTATTCCCCTCAGTCTTTCCAGCGCGTTGAACAAACGTGACTTCACCGTCCCAACGGAGCAACCGAGCGCCGACGCGATCCCCTCGATCGAATCATCAACATAGAATCGCAGGTAGATGACCGCGCGATGTTTGGCAGAAAGGCGGTCCAGACCCGCGCGGAGACGCACCGCACGTTCGGCAACCAGGGTCATTTGATCAGGCATCAGGGCGCAATCAGCAAGGTTGTTCATCATTCGTTCGGCGCCCTCCCGGTCGGATCCGTGCAGGTCCGACAACGCGATCGGCCGATTCCGGGACTGGCGCCGGACGTTTTTGTAGCGATTCATCATGATACTGCACAACCAGGTGAAGAATTTGCATTTGCCGTTGTAACGCCGAATGCATTTCCACGCCTCCAGCAATGTCTCCTGCGCGAGATCCTCGGCCTGCGCGGCGTCGCCAGAGAGCGCCGTGGCCTGTCGGAGCAGGCGGACCTCGTAGGCGCGGCATAATTCGCAGAAGGCGTCGCCGTCACCGTTCTGCGCCCGTGACAAAAGGTCCGTGGATCCGGCGGTCTCGGCTTGTGCGTCGGCTCGAAGAATTGACCTGACCACGGGACTAAAGGTGTTGAAGGACGAGAGTGTCATCAGTTCGAGTCGATTTCGTGGATACCATGGCATATCCCGCCGAGAAACACCATCCATCCACTTTCGACCCTGACGAGATCATTTGGCCGCGGCGGGTTTCACGATGAAAACCATCGCCATCGGTTTGCCCTTCTCTTTTTCGGGACCCCAGACGTTGATCAGCTCCGAACTCAACTCGAATCCACTGCCGAGAACGCGTCCTTGCCTGTTGGGATGATTCTCGACGCGGCGAAAGCCGAACGGCCCGGATCCGAACGGGTCTCGAACATTCTTGAATCCCGCCTCGCCTTCCAGCCGATAGGCGATCGCGGCGCGCAACATCGCCAGCCGGTTCAAGACAATGAACTCTCGCGAACGGGCCTTTCCCAATGAGGGAAACAGCCTCTTCACGAAAAGGTTCGATTGCGCTTCAACGCGTTCGTCGAATCCTTTGATCTGCTGCTGAAACTCCGTGTAGGGCAAATGGGAAAGGAGAATGAGCTCGTCGTAAAGCTTTGCGCCTCCGTCGATGTAATCCAAAAGTCCCAAACTCGTGCCACCGGCCGCCGCAATGATCTCATCCGCTCCCGCAGTCGATCCTTCCCCCGTTGTCGTTTTCGAGTCTCCCTCTGCTGTCGTCTTCGCCAGAAGCGACCGTATCTCTGCCATGATCTTCTGTTCGTCCCCTTCATGTCGTGCGCGGATCTCGCGAATCTTGCGCGCAAACCAGCCATAGAGTGCTTCACTTTCCACCTGCATTGCCCGGGCGATGGTGCCCCGTGGCGGACTTGCCTCGATCCCGTTCGAAAACCGTTTGAGCGATTCCGGGCCGAAATAATGGAAGTTTATCGCGACGCAATCCGCGACGATACTTTCTACGGCGATCTGGACCAGCGCGGAAATCAGTGTTCCATCGGTTGAGGCATGCCGTCCCAGTACGAACGCCGCGAGGAGGTCCTGCAACGCATCGTCTTCCCGTCCTCTTTCCAGAAAATAGCGCGCTCGAAACGCGGCTTGCTGCGCAGTATTTTTGGCCTTGGCAAGACCGGGCAGGAGCAATTCCGGCCCGTCGGCCAGGTCATAGCCCCAATCGCACGGTTGCGTGTATTGAACGGCACGACGAAACAGTCTGAAGCTCGGATCGAGCCGTTCGATCAACGGAGTGAATTCGTCCCCCAGCGGAATTGTGTCCCAGTGTTTCTCCCAAAGCTTTTGTTCCTCGGGCGTAAACTCCGGCCGCGCCGCGAATGCCTGCCAATAGGTGAGCGCCGGATTGAGATCTGTGCGTGGCTTCAACGCGTTTGATGAAGCTGTCAAAGCGGCCTGGTCTTCTTCGGCGGCAGGAACGCTATTGGCAAGCACCAGAAGAGTCAGCAGGCAGGTGAGTTTAAAGGGTTTCATGATTGTCCTCTGTCGTTCAGGCATGGTTTCGCAGTCTGCTTGGCCGTTAATAACGAGTCGTGACGAAAAGGTTCATTATTTCCAACTCTACGCGGCCGGCCTGTCACTCCGCGCTCCGCGATCATCTTGAAATCGGTCATCATCTTGGCATCTGGCATCTGAGATTTGAGACTCCCGATTTCACGATTCGGTAGTGGGCCAGCCCCGCCACCATCGCTCTTCGCGATTGCGTTTCCCGATCCGACGAACTACTGTCCTTTAATACCACGGCCAGGACGCAGCGCGCAGTTCGCCTGGCGTTCCGGCCTTCGGCTCTGGTTTTCCGCGACGTTCGCCGTCCGAACCTCGCGGGCAGCCAAAACAATAATGAAAGGGCTCGTATGAAAAACCTCAACGAATGGAAGCTTTGGATCCAGGATCATGAGGATGTGTTCAGGGACCTCGTGCGCATGTATCTCGGGGTCGGGTTGTTCGTCAAGGGACTCTACTTCATGTCGCATCGGAGTGACTTGGACCAATTGTTGGGAAACCTTGACAATGCGGCCTTTGCCCAAGCAGCCGCTGCTCATATCGTGATCCCCGTTCATATCGTGGGCGGATTGCTGCTTGCCCTCGGGCTGCTGACGCGCTTTTCAGCCCTGTTGCAGATCCCGATTCTGATGGGGGCCGTGTTCTACGTTTACATGCCGACCATGACCACGCTGATTGACTCGCGGCAGAGCCTGGAGTTTTCGGTGCTGGTGCTGTTCCTCCTGGTGCTGATCGCCGCGTTCGGCGCCGGACGTTTTTCCGTGGACCATCTTCTCGAGAAGAAGGAGCATCGCCACGCGCCGGCGCATTCGACGGCCTGACGGGCCGCGAGAGTCCGCCCTGGGGTGAGTGCGTCGCGTTCCCCCTCACCCTGACCCTCTCCCCAAGGAGAGGGAACACCGAAGCGGCGTTCGAGAACCCAAGACGCTCGCCAGCAGAAGGCCGGCCGTCGTCGCTCCCTCTCCCCAAGGGAGAGGGCGGGGTGAGGGGAAAGGATGTGGCCGAATATCCGCGCGGCTGCAAGATTTTTGATGCACCCCTTTCTTTATACCACGCCACTCCGTGCTTTGCTTTGAAAAAATGCCCGATACAATCCGCCCCGTGAAAACCAATTCTCTCGTTCGCAACGGCCTGACCCTCTGTTTCGGAATCGCCGTCCTTGCTTCGCCGGCCGCAAATGCGGCGGATGGCAATGGCGGCATCGGTCTGAAACTCGTGGCCGAAGGCTTCACCGCGCCGCTCAATCTGATTCCGCTCGATGATGGTTCCGGCCGGCTGCTGATCGCGGATCAAGTCGGGACCATTCACGTGCTGAACAAGGATGGCGCGCAATCGGACAAGCTGTTCCTCGACTTGCGGAGCCGGCTGGCAAAGCTGAACGAGGGTTTCGACGAGCGAGGTGTTCTGGGGCTCGCGCTGCATCCGAAGTTCAAAGAGAACCGCAAGCTTTACATCTATTACAGCGCCCCATTGCGAAAGGAAGGACCGGCGGGATGGGATCACACGAGTCACGTTTCCGAATTCAAGGCCACGGCAAGCGATTACGCGCAAGTCGATCCGGCCACCGAGCGGATTCTACTCCAGATCGACGAGCCGCAGATGAACCACAACTGCGGACGGATGGTTTTCGGTCAGGAGGGTTACCTCTACATCGGCGTGGGCGACGGCGGCGCAGCCAACGACGAAGCGCTGGGGCATTCCCCACAGGGCAACGGTCAGGACACAACGACTTTGCTTGGAAAGATTCTGAGGATTGACGTGGACAAAGGAACTCCCTACGCGATCCCCGCGGACAACCCGTTTGCAGACGGCAAAGCGGGCCGTGCTGAGATTTATGCTTACGGGTTCCGCAATCCGTGGGGAATTTCCTTCGACCGCGGCGGCAAACACGAACTCTTCGCGGCGGACGTCGGACAGGACTCGTTTGAAGAGGTGAACATTGTCGTCAAGGGAGGCAACTACGGATGGAGGGTTCGCGAAGGCTTTCATTGGTTCAATCCGAAGACCCCGACCAAGGCACCGGAGTCCGGACCGACAGCCGGTCCCGACGGCAAACCCTTCGTCGATCCAATCGTTGAATACAAAAACTTCAAGGCGTTCCCGAAAGATCCTGAATCGAAAGGCACCAGTGTCACCGGCGGCTATGTCTATCGCGGCAAAGCCCTGCCGCAGTTGCAGGGCAAATACGTCTTTTCGGATTGGTCCCAGACGTGGGCGCTCCCCCGCGCCGTGGTGTTCGCCGCAACCCCGCCGGGCGGCGGAACCGAAAAAAAGTGGTCGCTCGAGACACTGAAGCTGAGCGGCCAGACCAAGCCTTACCTCGACACTTACATCGTCGCGCTGGGCGAGGATGCGGAGGGGGAACTTTATGTGCTGACCAGTGGACGGAACAGCCTGGCTGGAAAAACAGGCAAGGTTCACAAACTGGCGCCGATGTGACTCGGATCGGCCGGACTGGCAACGGTCCACCAGGAGGCGCGGTCATGATTTTGCCGGCACCAGCGATCCGTCAGTTGGATCCCTGCCCGCGCGGCTGATTCGCCAATGCTTCGGCTTTTCTGCAGAGCATGTCCAGAATCGGATACGCGCGACCGTCCTTGTTACCGGCGTAACCCTGCTTTTTCGCCTGCCCGCACCAATCCAGGGCGTCCTGATACCGGCCGTCCGTGAAGGCTGTTTCGATCAATCGCGCCAACACCCTCGCCGGCGCCTGGGGATCAAGGTCGAACTTGATCGGACCAAATCCATTGGTTTGCGGGTCAAAGCCGTCCCTGGCCAATTGGAAGCAAGCAGCGTCATCGCGCCGGTCCCACGCCAGCTCCGCCAGTTGAAGGCGGTAAACGCGCTGGTTGGGAAGGTCGGTCGCGAGCAGCCGTTCCAGGACCGACCGTAACTCCGTGTCGGGCGGCGTGTAGAGGATCGAACGTTCTGTATGATACGTTCGCAGCAGGAACTGCCCGTACAATCGCAGCAGTTCCGGATCCTTCGCCGCCGCTTCGAACAGCTCATCCCGGAACCCGGCCATCCGCTGGACCTGGAACGGCGAGGAGGAGGCGTTTTGCAGCGGCCATTTCGCAGAAAGTTCGAGGGGCGCAAGCGCCCTGGGAAAATCCGTTTGCCAGCGTTTGAGGACGCTGTGAAAAAGCTTTCCGCCGCCCATCCGGTTGACGGTCTGAAAGAGCGTGAACGCCTTGAGGTCGTTCTCATCAAGAGGTCGTTCCCGCAAGTACTGGGCGAGAAGCGTCGTGTCACGCGACCAGAAGCTCTCATCGAAAGTGGTGTGCAGCGTCGCGGTGCCCCGCACAAAAAACGCGCGTTGCGACAAATACTCGAGAACGGGGTAAAAGTCGCTGTGGATCTGCGCCTCCGGTTCGGGCACAAAGAGGGTATGCTGGGGAGAAATCATCTCCTGCGACAGAAGGACGGACAAGCGCCAAAGGTCGATCCGCTGCATGTCGGCCCAAACCGCAGGGGTATGGAAGCGCTTCTGCAACGCGTCGAAATCAACCTGACGTGGCTGAGCGGATCCGATGAGGATCAGGTCGCCAACGCCTCCCCGCCACACGCTCATAT
>DATEKZ010000660.1:0-9685 GCA_035277185.1 Verrucomicrobiia bacterium | reverse complement strand
GGCCCACATCCAGCGAAAGGGCCGGATCGAACTGGCCAATGGCGGCACGCTCTTCCTGGATGAGGTGGGGGAGCTGTCCCCGCCGCTGCAGATCAAGCTGCTGAGATTCGTGCAGGAACAATATGTGGAGCGGATAGGCGGGCGAGCACCTGTTCGCGTCGATACGCGCGTGGTCGCGGCCACGAATGCGGATCTGAACAAAGCGATGGTGGCCGGAAGATTCCGCGAAGATTTGTACTATCGTCTGGCCGTCGTGGTCATCCGCCTTCCCGCCCTCCGGGAACGACCCGGTGACATTCCGCTGCTCGCCAAGGCCTTTCTCCAGCGGGCTGCTTCGCTCACCAACAAGAACATCACCGAGTTCAGTCAGAACGCTCTGCGCGCGCTGCAGCGGCATCCCTGGCCGGGCAATATTCGGGAGCTGGAGAACCGCGTCAAACGCGCGGTGATTATGGCGGACGGACGCTCGGTAACGCCGGAAGACCTGGAGCTGACGGACGTCTCGGACGGGGCGTTTCCGACCCTCAAGGAGGTGCGCCTGGCGGCGGAGCGCAGCCTGGTTCAACAGGCGCTGCTTCGCCACGGCGGAATGATCAGCCGAGCCGCCGAAGAACTGGGTATCAGCCGGCCCACACTCTACGAATTGATCGAAAAGCTCGGACTGACCCAATCGGATTCAGAGAAGAAGAAGGAGTGAACCCCAAGGAAGAAACTATTCGTTGATGCCCCAGTGAGAGGGAGGACTTCCTTGTTGGAGAAATCTATCCGTCGCCGGAATTACATTCTCATCGCGATGCACGGCGCCGATTGAACCGCTGATGGTCTCAGACACCTCGGTCACGTTTGACAGATAATCCATCCTCGCGTGCTTCGCGACGGCACGAAGATAAAGGTGCGTCGGACTGACTTCCTTCGTGGAGTCGCCCCCGATCATGGAAACCAAAACGCCATCGCGATTGTTTCTTTTGACCACCCAACTGTCGATCCACGATTTGGCCGTTTGCGGCAACTCTCTGCCGGCGTGAGCGGAAAAAATAACCATGTCGGCGCCGGCCGCCGAAAAGGTTGCGTCCGCCGAAATGCATGGGTCAGCCAGGTAATCAAATCGCAGCCAACTTGCCTCGAACTCGAAGTCTTCCCAAAGCTGCCCCACCAAATGGTCGCAAAGGATAATCGCCTGGTCTCTGGTTACCGTGTCTTCATACGCCACGACAATGGAAAACACGCCGCCGGCTTCCGAGCCTGCCAGTTCGATCTGAGACTTCGTCAAAACCTCGTGCATGGCTTCAATACGGACATGGTCAGGACAGGAATGTCCATTTTTTGTGCTGTTTGGATGCGGCTCTCGGCCCTGAGCTTTGATCAGCATCAGTCCTGCCGCGCCCGTCGGGTTCGCCACGCGCCCATCCTCAGCGATCCGTACGCTGGGGAGAAGTCCGCGCCGCGACACGTCACTGATGGGCTGAATAGCAGTTGCGAACGAAACTACGGATGACGTCGAGTTCCTCCTCGCCGGCAATGGTGTGGGGCTTGACGAATTCGTGCCATTCGATGTGCAACCCCTCCGCCTTCAACAGGTTGATCTGCTCCCGCACTTCGGCAAAGGGGATTAACGGGTCGTCGATGCCATGCGTGACCAGGAAGCGTTGCTGCAAGGCCACGGGCGAAAGCTCGCGAATGGCGTTCTCAGGGCCGTGGACGTAGCCGCTGATGCCGATCAGGCCGGCGAACCGATGCGGGTAACGCAGCCCGGCCTCCATCGTCATCAGGGAGCCCTGGGAAAAGCCGAACAGCATCGTTTCTTCGCTCGGAAATCCGCGATTTCTTTGCTCGTCGAGCAGGTCGAACAAGAGCGCCCGACTTCGGAGTATTCCCGGCGCCGCGTCGTCGGCGAAGTCATACCAGGAATAGCCGCCGTAATAGAAATCCGGCGCGTTGACGAGCAGGTAATTGAGCCTCGGCATGCCGAGCGCCGGCGGCAGCCAGCGATAACCCTCCATGCTGTCACCGAGGCCGTGCAGAACCACCATCAACTGCCGCGAATCGTTTTCGGGTGCGGGGACCAGTTCTGTTTCGAGCATGTGCGGATTTAAACGTGCGAAGACCGGGGAGGGAAGACCGGAGTCGGATGATGCAAGACCGGATATGCCGGGGCGGCCCGTTATGCCGCAAATGGACCACTGGCCAGTTTCACCTTCGGATGCTTCGGCCGTGCTCCCGGTTTGCGTTTGACAAACCGCGTGTCGTCACTGACCAACGCGATGAAATCCATCTGACTGCGCCGCTCCGCCACGTCGCGTTTCAGGACCGGCAGGACGTAGGAACCGTCCGGTTGCAACAGGCGCGCTTTGGCGTTGTCGGCCAGCGCGATCTTGAGCAACTCGGTCTTGATCCGCTCGCGCAGATTGCCGTCTTCAACCGGGAACACCACTTCGATGCGCCGGAAGAAATTACGCGGCATCCAGTCGGCACTGCCGACGTAGATTTCAGGGCGGAGGCCGTTCTCGAAATAAAAGATCCGGCTGTGTTCGAGAAACCGGTCCACGATGCTGCGCACGGTGATATTTTCACTGACTCCGGGCACGCCCGGTCGCAGGCAACAAATGCCGCGAACGATGAGGTCGATTTGCAAGCCGGCCTGGGAGGCGCGGTAGAGCGCCTCGATGATTTGCCGATCCACCAGCGCGTTCATTTTGGCAATGATTCGCGCCGGCAAGCCCTTCTTCGCGTTCTCCGCTTCGCGCTGAATCAGTGCAAGCGTCCGCTTGTGCAGCTCGAACGGCGCGACCAGCAGCTTGCGCGTTCCCTGGAACTGGCAAATACCGGTCAGCAGATTGAAAAGGTTGGTCGCGTCCTCACCCAGGTCCGGCCGGCAGGTGAGCATCCCCAGATCGGTGTAAAGGCGGGCGGTGTTGGGATTGTAATTGCCGGTGCCGAGGTGCACGTAACGACGGATGCCGTCGTCGTCTTTGCGGACGACGAGGCAAATCTTGCAATGGATTTTGTAGCCGACCAGGCCATACACCACGTGCACGCCGGCCTCCTCCAGTTTGCGCGCCCATTGGATGTTGTTCGCCTCATCGAACCGCGCCCGCAATTCCACGACCGCAGTGACTTGCTTCCCGTTCTTCACCGCATTCATCAGCGCGCCGACGATCCGTGTGTCGCCGCCGGTGCGGTAGAGAGTCTGTTTGATCGCCAGCACTTTCGGGTCTTCCGCTGCGTGCTCCAGGAAATCGACGACGCTGCTGAAGCTCTCGTAGGGGTGATGCAACAACACGTCGCGTTCGCGGATCGCCGGGAACAGATCCGGCCGGTCGCGCAAGGCCGCCGCCGCCGTGGCGACGAAGGGCGGGTCGCGCAATTCGGGCGAGTGATCCCCTTCATAAACGGCCATCAGTCGCGTCGGGTTCAACGGGCCGTCGATGATGTACAAGTCGTCGTCCTGCAGGCGCAACGTGCCGAGCAGCGCGCGGCGGATTTCCTCCGGGCAGTCCTTTTCGACCTCCAATCGGACAGCGTCGCCCTTGCGGCGGTTGTGCAGCTCGTTCTCGACCGCTTTGAGCAGATTGGCCATCTCCTCCTCGTCGATGTACAACTCGCTGTTGCGGGTGACGCGAAAATGCCAGTAGCCAAGGATGTTCGTGCCGGGGAACAGATCCGCCAGGTAGTGACCGATGAGATGGCCCAGATAAACGTAATCGCGGCTGGATTCCTCCCGCGGCAGGCGGACGAGGCGTGGCAGAATGCGCGGCACCTGCACAACGGCCAGATGACGCAGCATCTGGCCGTCCTGCGCCATTTCCAGCTGCACCATCATGTTCAACGACTTGTTCAGCAGTTGCGGAAAGGGATGCGCCGGATCAATGGCCAGCGGCGTCAGGACGGGGCGAACCTGGGTGCGGTAATAATTCTCGATCCACTCGAGATCGCCGGCCTTGAGTTCCTTGAAGCTGAGAAAGCGAATGCCGTTTTCGGCCAGGGCCGGCACCAGTTCGTTGCGCCAGCAGGCATACTGCTGGTCCACCATCCGCCGGACGCGGTGGGTGACGGCGCGCAGGGCTTCCGTGGCCGTTAATCCATCGACGCTGCGCTCGACGACTTCGCTTTCGACCTGTTGCTTGAGACCGGCGACGCGGACTTCAAAAAACTCGTCCAGGTTCGAACTGGTGATGCAGAAGAATTTGACCCGTTCGAGCAGCGGCGTCCTCGGATCCAGCGCTTCATCGAGCACACGCTGATTGAACTCCAGCCAGCTCAACTCGCGGTTGATGAAGTGTTGAGGACCGAATGTTGTGACCGCCGTCGCCATAGGTTGAAAAGGAGCCCAACTATAGCCACGAACGTGTTAAAGGCGAGTTACAATTGGGTGACGGCTGGTTTGGGTTGGTGCGCGCGAGAGGATTTGAACCTCCACCCCTTGCGGGACCAGATCCTAAGTCTGGCGTGTCTGCCGTTCCACCACGCGCGCGGCCAACGGGAGGATGCCCGCTCCGGACAGCCGCCTCAAGACGGTTTTATTCCGGTCCGGAGCAGTGCATCAGTCGGTCGCTGGCGATCCATCAAACTCATTCTTTGGCTTTAACAGAGGTCTGCGCCATGCCTGTGATGAAACGCGCCCCCTCACAAACATCGACGTCGCCCCGATAAAGTCCCGGCTTTTCGGCCCGGAGCGTGAAGGTGAAGCTCTTCGATGTCCCTGGCGGTATCTGGACCCCAAAGGTGAAGCTCCTGCTGTTGTCGAACGGCACGTGCATGCTGGATTTCGCTCTTGGCGCAATAGCCGATACCGTGAACCCGGCCAGGTAGTCCTCCGCAATATCGATATCCGAAAGCGCCAAAACCTTCCGCGGCCGTTCGTTCGTAACCGTGACGGTCAGCTCGAAGGTCTGGCCCACGACCACATCCGTCGGACCATTCACTGAAACACCGGCTCCCTTCACATCCTGCGATACGTAAACAAGGAAGAGCACAATCGCTGCAATCGCGGCCAGACAAACCAGAGCAGCGATACCGCACCCCCAGGCTATGGCCTTCTTTGACGGCATGTCTTCAATACAGTTTCCGAATGTCGTAGTCTGGATTTGGCTCGTGCTCCGTAATCGTGCGTGCCGGCTCTGTCCGCAGGAAAGCAAGGGCGAGGAAAACGAACACCGGCTGGGGCACGAGGAGCGCAACGCTCACCCACTCCTGATATCCGAATGACTCCGGCCAGCCATCCCAAAACGGAAACGAAGCGCAAATCGAAAGAGCGAACCAGAGGACCGACACAAAAACAAAAAGCCGCGCCATCGGTCTTCCGACGGTCCGGCGGGTGAGCCAGCCACCGCCGTGAATGATTTGTGCACTCGATTTCAAGTCTTCAGTCCGTCGCGGGCCGTCTTCACTTCAGTTTGTATCGCCGCCGGATCTCCTGGACCACTACATCGGGCCCGTCAACCGAGCCTTCCATCCAATTGTCCCACTCAAATCGCAAGCTCGCGCCGCTCTTCTCCAGCACAACCATGCCATAATCAATCCAGGCATCCATGTTGTCATACTCGTCCACCTTTCGCCATCCCTGCGAACGTAGTTCCTCGATGATCTGATTGAACGTCTCGGTTGGGATGTCGGAGACTTTCATGGCACATGGTTGCATCGCACGAAAATTGGGCCTTCCGGAAATTTGCGTCACCACTCTTCATACAAACTCCCTTCGGAGGAAATCTTCGAATGCACGACGGAACTCCTTCTCGGACTCGCCGAAGCCATACTCTACGCCTTCCCACCGATGGCACATCGATATGACCTCTGAATATGGCTCCTCGGAAGCGCTGAACTCCTCGTGTAGCGCCTCACAGAGGCGCAACGTATAAGAAAGTTGATCGGTTCCCGCAAAGTATCTTCCAGCCAACAGGCGCATGAGCATAGTGAAGGTCGTTCTACTGTCATTCTCTCCAGGAACTCGACGCAACTGCTCCAGGACGGATTCGGTATCCCAGTTTTCCGCGGTCGCAAGCTCAACAAGCGGCGGAGGCGCGCCATCGACGGTCGCAAGAACATCGGTCGCCCAGGATGCGATTTCAGCTACATCAACCAGCCGAAGTGTAAACGCCCAGTAGTAGTAATCGGCTCGCGTTCGGAGGCTGGTCGCATTCATCAGCGTCTGGTATTCCGAACGGATACTACGTCGCGCGCACGCCCGAAGGGCGGGTGAGGGGGGATCGGCAAACGTTCATGGTCCCAATGCGTGCGTAAAAGCGAAAGGAGGCTCTCCACGAACGCGACAACGGTAGGCTGCATGAATCCAATTCTCCAGTTCATCCGCCTCGTCAGCGATTCCCTTTCCAACCCGGACCGCGCACGACCCGGCCCGGTGTCGCGCCGGTGTGCTCGCCGTTCTTCAACACTTGAATGCCATTCACGAAGACATGAATCATCCCGGTCGAATACTGGTGCGGCTTCTCATACGTCGCGTGATCCTGAATCCGCGCCGGGTCAAACACCACAACGTCGGCAAAGTAACCGGGCTTCAACGTGCCACGCCGGTCGAGCTTGAGATTTCCGGCGGGCAATGAGGTCAGTCTTCGGACCGCCTCCTCCAGCGGGATGATCTTTTCGTCGCGGACGTATTTGCCCAGGAGCCGGGCAAAAGTCCCGTAGGCCCTCGGATGCGGATTGGATTTCAGGAACTCCCCTTCCGGCGCGAGCGAGGCGGCGTCCGAATCAAAACTGACCCACGGCAGTTTGATCTGCTTACGCACGTTATCCTCGGACATCAGGAAATAAACCGTGTTGACGCGGCTGCCGTCTTCAATCACGAGGTCCATCGCGGTTTCCTCGGGCGATTGGCCGCGCATCTTCGCCACTTCAGCCAGGGTCTTTCCCGTCAGCGGTTTCAGTTTGTCGTTCTTGAATCCGACCAGCAGGATTTTCTCGGGCGAACCTGACGCGATGAAGAAGTTTTCCCAATCATCCGTCGGCGTTGCCATTTCGCGTTTCACGCGGGCGCGAATGGCCGGGTCCTTGAGCCGTGCCGCCCACGCCTTGTAACCGCCTTCCTGCACCCAGGGCGGCATGGCGGCATCGAGCCCGGTCTGGCCCGCCGTGTAAGTGTACATGTCAGCCGTGATGCGCAGTCCGCGGGCGCGGGCGTCTTCGATCTTTCGGACGGCGTCGTCGAGCTTGTGCCAGTTCGATTGTCCGGCGGCCTTCAAATGATAGACCTCTGCGGCGATGTTCGCTTCGCGGGCGATGGTGAGGAGTTCATCCAACCCTTCGAGAAAGCGGTTCCCTTCGCTGCGCAGGTGCGAGATGTAGATGCCGTCGTATTCGGACGCGACTTTCGCCAGCGCGATCAATTCGTCCGTCCTGGCGTAGAAAGCCGGGGCGTAGATCAACGACGAAGCGACGCCCAAAGCCCCTTCCTGCATCGCCCGGCGCACCAGTTTCTTCATGCGCTCGAGTTCGGCGCGGGTGGGCGGCCGATCGGCATAGCCCACTTCATGGATGCGCACCGTTGTCGCGCCCACGAAGGAGGCCACGTTGCACGACACACCGCGCTTGACGAGATAGTCTAAATATTCACCCAGCGTCGTCCATTTGGTGTCGAACCGGATGTCCGCCTGCGCCTCGCGCATGTCCTTCTTCATTCTGCGGTTCAGCGGCCCCATCGACTCGCCCTCGCCCATGATTTCCAGGGTGACGCCCTGTCGGATGTCGCTTTGCGAACGGCCATCGTGAATCAGCGATTCGTTGGCCCAACTGAGCATGTTGATGAAGCCAGGCGCGACGGCAAGGCCGCCGGCATCGATCTCCGTCCGCCCTCGCGCGTCGCCGTTTTTTCCAATCGAGGCGATGGTGTCGCCCTGGATCGCGACATCACCGATGACGGGAGTGTTCCCGCTGCCGTCGTAGAGCGTCCCGTTGCGGATGACGAGGTCGTACTCCGCGGCCGGCGAGCTGGTCAGGAAACCGAAGAGAGCGATGAGGGACAAGAAGAACACAACCACGGATGAACACGGATAAACACGGATTTTTCCTGAAGGAATCATTCGCTCAAATGGTGATCTCCGTTTCTTTCACATCCATTCTTATCTGTGTCCATCTGTGTCCATCTGTGTCCATCTGTGATGTGGGCGAGGGATCGCAACTCGTGGATGGCCTTGAGCGCGCGCCGGCGTTTGATGCGCGCTTCGAACGTTACGAGGAAAAGATGGCGAAACCGACGAACACGAGGTCGTTGATGCCCGCCTCAATCGCCTGGACGAAATCCGAAAAGGACTCCCACTTCACCGGCACGTTCACGTGAGCGATCGCTAGAAAAAGGATCGCCGCGATGAGTGCCACGAGAAACCCGATGGCGATGCGCAGGGGCAGCAGCGGTTTGGCGATCCACTGCGCGCGCGCCACGGCTTCCTTCCCGATGCTTTGCAGTTCGTCGGATACCTTGCCCAATCCGGAACCGGGAAACTGTTCCTGAATCCGCTCCCGTAATTGGGTGACCGTCTGGACGATATGGTCGGGGTTCAGGCTCCGATACATGACGCGAAGGTAGTCAGGCCGATCCCTCCAGCCAAGACGAAGTTTCCGAACGACACAGACGAGGCCGCAAGAGAAAGCAGACAACGCGACAGGCTCGCTATAGAGCGTCGATGATCGCATCCAGAATAGAATTCGAAACTGAGGCGTCGATGCCTCTCAGCATCTGGTCGAGCTGCTTTCTGGTGCTGAAAGCGCCCATCAGCACCACCAACAATCCCAATGCGCCAAAGATCACCAGACCAGCCACACTGCCCCATTTCCAGTAGCCGAACAACCCAAAGCCAACGAACGCAAGCCCGCTCAGAATTACGATGTGTCGTTTCCAGGGAGCGACGGTACGCACCCGCAATCGAAGCAACTCCTGTCGCGTCGGCACCCTGCCATTCTTCCTCTCAAAGCGCTGCGCAGCGCGGATTCCGGACCGGATGATTCGCTTTCGACGCCTTGCATTCGTGACGTTAGTCGCCATAAATCATGCTCCCTGGCGCCCCATCTTTGGACTCTCGCACCGCCTCCGCCATCTAAAGCGCCTTGATCTCTTCCCACATCGACCGCAAATCCGGATCGGTGAGCGCCATCTGTTTAACGTCGTTCTTACCCCGGATTTTGATCGCTTTGCCCAGCCATTTGCGGGCCTCCTCCACGTTGCCGAGTTGACAGGTGTAGCACGCCAGGTTGTAGGGAATGGTGCTGATGCTAGAAAACTTTTCGACGACCGGTCGCAACAGGTCCAAAGCTTCCTGCGTCCGCTTCAGCTCGTGCAGGCAGTAGGATTGATGAATCCAGCCGGAAGGATTGTCGGGGTCGGTTTCGACCAGGACACGCGCCGTGTCCAGGGCGGAGGCCCAGTCCTTCTCCGCAGCGGCGACGCGCCATTCGGTTTCCAACACATCGGGATGTTTGCGGCTGGACGCCGGGATTCTCGCCAGTTCGGCTTTGGCTTCGGCGGTGTTCCCCAATTCGATCCAGCCGACGGCGGCATTGAGATGGTGGCTGTCGGGCGGCTGGAGTTCGCTCGGGGTCACGCGGGTATTGTTTTTCCGGTTTGGCAAAAGGCAAGAGATAACGCAAAAGAAGCCATGCATTTGGAACAGGAGCGAACAGAGAGAACAGAGGCCGGGACGGGCGAGGCGTGGTGTTCCGGGAAATTGTCCGCCGCTCA